>CAMOGO010000001.1 GCA_946614075.1 uncultured Lachnospiraceae bacterium
TCCAGGAGAAGCCGAAGAATCCGAAGTCGAACCTGGCTTCCATGGGTATCTACATTTTCAACTGGGATATCCTGAAGAAGTACCTGGAGGAGGATGAGTCAGATCCGAATTCCGAGAACGACTTCGGAAACAACATCATCCCGAACCTGCTCCGCGACAATCGCCGTATGTATGCTTATCACTTCGACGGCTACTGGAAGGATGTAGGTACCATCAGCTCCCTGTGGGAGGCCAACATGGAGGTCCTCGATCCCGAGCACTCCGGTATCAACCTCTTTGACGAGGGCTGGAAGATCTACAGCCGTAACTCTGGTCTGACTGGTCACAAGATCTCCCGCGGCGCTTCCGTTGAGAATTCGATGATCACCGATGGCTGCCGTGTCAGCGGCTCCGTCAAGCACTCCATTCTCTTCGCCGGTGTCACCGTCGAGGAGGGCGCTGTCATTGAGGACGCTGTTGTCATGGGCAATACCGTCATCAAGGCTGGCGCAGTCGTCAAGCACTGCATCATCGCAGAGAATGTCACCATCGGCGCAAATGCTGTCGTCGGTGCAATGCCTTCCGGCGATGAGAAGGCCGTTGCCACCATCGGCCCCGGCGTCAAGGTCGGCGCAAATGCTAAGGTCGGCCCTACCGCAATGGTCCGTGAAGATGTGCAGGAGGGAGAAGAAGTATGATTAATTCGAAATACAGCGCAATGGGAATCATCTTCCCGAATACCTATGACAACATGCTCCCGGAGCTGGTCAACGTCCGTCTGATGGCTTCCATCCCGTTTGCCAGCCGTTATCGCCTGATCGACTTTGTCCTTTCGAGCATGTCCAACTGCGGCATCGACAACATCGACATCCTGGTCAAGAGAAATTATCACTCTCTGATGGATCACCTTGGCTCCGGCCGTGAGTGGGATCTGGTCCGCAAGAATGGCGGTCTGAATATTTTCCCTCCGTACGCTATGGAGTCCTCCAAGCCTTACACCGGCCGTGTTGAGGCTCTCGAGGGTATCATCGGTGTCCTTCGCGCCCAGAAGGAAGACTATGTTGTCATGACCGACTGCAATATTGCAGCCAATCTTCCTTTTGACGAGTTCGTAAACGCTCATATCGCAAGCGGTGCGGATGTCACCATCGTCTACAATGAGGCCGCTATTCCGGAGTCTCTGCGCCAGACCGAGGGCAACAGCAAGGGCTACTACTACACCCTTGGCCTCGATGGCGACAAGGTTACCAACATCTTCGTCAACCCGAAGAAGGAAGGTCTCCAGAATTTCTCGCTGAATATCACGATCCTGAAGCGCACTCTCCTGATCGACCTGATCGATGAGGCGTATATGCACGGCATGGAGTATTTCGAGCGCGACGTCCTGCTTTCCAAGCTGAACAAGATCGATATCCGCGGTCTGAAGTATGACGGCTATGTTGCCCGTATCACCGATATGAAGAGCTACTTCGACGAGAACATGAAGCTTCTCGACGACAAGAACCTCGACGCACTGTTCAAGGGCGCTCCGATCTACACCAAGATTCGTGACGACAACCCGACCCGCTACATCAGCGGCGCGAAGGCTGAGAACGTCATGGTCGCTGACGGCTGCGTCATCGAGGGCGAGATCGAGAACAGTATCCTCTTCCGTGGTGTCCACGTCGCAAAGGGCGCTAAGGTCAAGAACTGCATCCTGATGCAGGATACCGAGGTCGCTCCTGGCGCTGAGATCGAGTACCTGATCACCGATAAGGACGTCACGATCTCCGCCGGCAAGTCCATGAAGGGCACCGATACCTTCCCGGTCTACATTGCGAAGTTCCAGAAGGTATAAGGACCGTCATCCGGTATTGTCACTGATGATTTCAAAAGCCTCCGGTTTTCGCCGGAGGCTTTTTCATCACAAGACAGAGGGCCAAGACAGGGGACGGTTCTCTGTCTTGGCTTGCGTTAATCAAAGGAGTTTACATGACTGAGCAAAAAGGCCGTATCTGGCCATACTTTCTTTTTCTCGCCGAGGCGGCAGCAATCGGCATATTCCAGACCCTCGCCAACACCGACAAGCTCTGGAACTATATGTTCGCATCCAATATGGCATCCGGCCTTCTGCCCTACCGGGATTTCAATCTCCTGCAGACGCCGTTTTCGCCTTTGGTGAACGCTGTCTTTTTAGCGATCTTCGGCCATAAAATGCTGGTCTTTGAGCTTCTGGGAAGTCTTTTGTTTACCCTGATCGCGGCCTGCCTGTACCAGCTTTGCCGCTTGTACGGTCACTCGGTCCTCTCCAGCCTGATTCTGCCGAATGTATTTCTGCTGCTCTTTTTCTGGAATGTCTTTTTTGAGTACAGCTGTCTGATCGTCCTGATGCAGCTCCTCCTCATGGGGCTGGATCTCAGGGCAGTGAGACACGCAGGTTCCAAGACAGGGGACGGTTCTCTGTCTTGGAGCAGTGCACAAGACGGAGAACCGTCCCCTGTCTTGGAACCGTCCCCTGCCTTCACGGCCTGGCAGCGTCCTGTGGTGCAGGTCCTTTTCGGGCTTTGCGGGGGCTTTGCGATGATGTCCAAGCAGACCTTCGGCCTTTTCGTCGCGGCGGCTTCCTTTCTCTCTTTGTTCCTGCTGGTCTTTGTCTTTGCCGAGACGAAAAGAGATACCCGGACCGCCATCCGCCTGCTCGCAGCGAGAGCCATCGGCATCCTGATCCCGAATTTCATCTTCCTTTTCTACCTGCTGGGGACCGGAACCTTCGGTGATTTCTGGGATATGGCCATCGCAGGCGTCTCGACCTTCACCTCGAGCTATTCCTACATCGCCCTCGCCAAGGAAAACATCGGCTGCCTCCTGGCGTGCATCGGAATGCCTCTGCTGATCCTGCTGTCGGCCGTGCTCGCCGTGACGCGTCGGGGGACATCGCAGTCCCATGCGCTCACCATCGTGCTCCTGTACGGTACCTTTGGCCTGATCAATATGTATCCGATGGCCAATACCTACCATTTCAGCACCTGCGTGATCCCTTACCTCATCCTGTTTGCGATCCTGCTTCCGCCGTCCCTGCTCGAGCATCCGGTCCTCAGCTTCGTCATACAGACCGTCGCAATGGCCGCTGCCATTTACCTGATCCTCTACGTTCCAATCGATATTGTGCGGAAAAACGATCTCTGCACGGAGCCAGGGCCCTTCCAGGGAGTATTCTGGGACGAAAAGACCAGGGATGAGATCCACGAGATCACGGATTTCGTCCGGAAAAAGGAAGAGGCCGGGTACACGGTCTACATCCTCGACAACCGCGCCGGCCTCTTTTTCCTCCCGCTGGAGGAGTATCACAAATATTTTGACATGTTCTTAGTAGGAAATCTCGGGACGACACCTCCTGAGGAGCTTCTGGAGAACGCCGCCGTGGAGGGCTCTCTTTTCCTGGTTCCGACCTCGGAGAGAGGCCAGTGGCAGTACCCTTATGATGCCGTGAGGAAGCTCACGAAGGAGTGGGCCGACCAGGGCGAAAGCATCGGAGACTTCGTCTGCTGGTACGGAAACATCACAGAATAGGCTCCATGACCTCTGCGTCCATGCCTGCCTGGCCCCTTTTCTTCGTCGTGCTGGCGGGCTTCACGTAGCGGAACACATTCGCCATACTACGGTTCATCAGGCGGGCCAGGAAAACCGCACCCTCATCCACGGTATACTCCTCCTGGCTGATCCACCAGTAAATCCAGATGACCAGCTCGGAAGTAATCATATCCAGGTAAAGCTTGTAAGGGATGTCCCCGTCGTCGCACTTGGAGTCGGCACGGAGCAGGATTTCCTTACGCTTCGAGGTGATGAGCGCCTCCAGGATCGGAAACCAGAGGTAATTAAAGCGCGGATTGATCAGGATCATGAATTCCTCCCGATGATTCTCCATGACCTCGATAAAGCGCTTGCAGTCTGCGCTCAGACTGTCCATATCCAGCTCGGATGACGGCTCATCCTTGCGGTAAACCAGCGTCTCGCACAGCTCATCTAAAAGGCCGAAAACCATCTCGTCGTAAAGAGACTGCTTATTCTCGTAATGCGCGTAGAAGGTCTTCCGGTTGACCATAGCCCGGTCTGCGATATCCTTGACATGGATATCATCATAATTCATCTCAGCGAGCATCTCCAGGAAGGTATCCCGGATCATCTTCTGGCTGCGGCCGACACGGATATCAACCTTGGCGCTGCTTATTGTCTGTGCTTTGTTTAGCGTTGTCTGTGTTCCCATCTTTCCTCAGTTACTTTCTACTGTAATAAAAGCTTCTCATACTCCTGTGGAGTATTGACATTCCGCAAAGCCTCGCGGGCTCCCGGAATATCTCTCGCCTCCCGTATCTCGACCGGGAAGGAGCAAAAAGCCTTTCTCAGAGCGTAATCTCCCGATTCGATCCGCCTCTCAAAGGCGGCAAGCATCTGCCTGGAGTAGACAGCGCCTGTCATGTGCAGTCTCCCGTCATCCGCCCGGACGGCAATCCCGGCGGTCTGCGGCGTGAGAAGAGCCCCCAGAGACCGGATATATTCCCGGTTCATAAACGGCATATCGCAGGCGCAGACGAAAATGTGCTCCTGCGGGATCCGGCGCATCGCCGAGGCAATGCCTCCCAAAGGCCCGATCTCCGGCCAGACATCCTCCACGATCGGATACGCATCGGTCGGCACATGCTCCTTTTTGTCCACCGAGACGGTAAGGGGACCGCATGCTGCCATCTCCTCGGCGATCCGGTCAAAAAACGTCCTGCCCTGGTATGTAAGAAGCGCCTTGGACGTTCCCATCCGGCTGCTCTTTCCTCCCATCAGGAGGAGCATTGCCATTTCCATCGCTACTCTCTCGCTTTCTTTCCCCTCAGCCTCTAAGCAGCAGGATATTCTCCTCGGATAGTCCGACAGGCACGATATCCCCCACCGCGAAATGAATCGGCTGATGCTTCTCCACATCCATGCGGATCCACCTGGCCGCCTTCTTTCCTTCACGAATCGGTCTTAATGTGTAAATTGTATAAAAAGGCTCCCTCGTGACACACTCCACTAGACATTTTATCACATTTTCTTCACAATTCACAGTGCTAAATAGAATATCTTTCGCCCGGATCCCAACACTGCTAAGATCCTCGGGGACCTCCTTCCTGGTCTTGATGGAAAAGCCCCAGTCCGGCACCTCGATCTCATGGGAGGATAGTCTGATGGCGCCGACGATATTTTTGCATCCTGACAGAAGAGCCGCCGATGTGGTGCCCGGGTTCTCAAAAAGCTCCTTCGTGGTAACCACGTCCTCCGACACGCCCTTGGTCACGACGCAGACCTTTTCGCAGAGGCGGTAGACCTCGTCACGATCGTGGGAAACAAGGAGAGTCGGCCCCTCAAAGCTATCCAGGACCTGCCGCAGCTCCATCTCCATCTCCCACCGAAGGTAGCTGTCAAGAGCCGAGAAAGGCTCGTCAAGCATCAGGATTTTAGGCTTTGATACCAGAATTCTGGCCAAAGCGACTCTTTGCTGCTGTCCGCCGGAAAGCTGGTATGGGCGGTGCTTTTCCAGCTCGGTCAGGTAAAAACGGTCCATGATGTCCCGGACGATCCGATCCTTTTCCTTTGCATCCTTCATCCGGCACAGTCCGGTCATGATATTCTGCCTTACGTTCATATTCGGGAAAAGGGCATAATTCTGGAAAAGCAGGCCGACATGGCGGTCCTGCGGCCGCAAATTGATCCCCTTTTTCGAATCAAAGAGCGTCACGCCGTCCAGGACGATCCTGCCCTCATCCGGCGTCACCACGCCGGCGATGCACTTTAGTGTCATGCTCTTTCCGCAGCCGGATGCCCCCAGGAGGCCCAGCACCTCGTTTTCCGCCTCGAAAGCCACCTGCAGGGTGAAGCCGCCGAAATCCTTCCGGATATCCACTGATATTGACATACTCCTACCCTCTCTTTCTCGCCGGTATCACGTTCCGCTTCTCCAGCATATTCACCGTCAGCAGAACGACCGCGGAAATTCCTAAGTTCACCATGACCCAGACAAAGGCCATCTGCTCATTGTCCGTGCGCCACAGCTGATAGACCGTCGTCGAGATCGTCGCGGTCTTGCCCGGGGTGTAGCCGCAGACCATGCTGGTCGCGCCGTACTCGCCCAAAGCCCTCGCAAAGGCCAGGACCGTCCCGGCCAGGATGCCCTGCCGGCAGGCCGGCATGCGGATCCGCCAGAAAATGTAGGTATTGGACAGACCCAGCGTTTTCCCCGAGTACGAGAGCGTCTCGTCGAAGCTTTCAAAGGCGCCGCGGGCCGTCCGGTACATGAGCGGGAAGGCCACGACGGTGGACGCGAAGATGGCGGAATACCAGTTCATAACCAGCCGGATATGGAAGGTATCCAGAAAAAAAGCACCAACCGGGCGCTTCGTTCCGAAAACCAGCAGCAGAAAATATCCGACAACCGTTGGCGGCAGAACCATGGGCAGCGTCAGGATGACATCCAGGATGCCTTTGACTACCTTATTCAGCCTGGCCACATAGTACGCCGCGAAAATACCCGAGAAGAAGACCAGGACGCTTGAGATCGCGGCGACACGCAAAGAATTATACAAAGGATACCAATCCATAAAGCTCACCTTTCCCGCCAGGTTTCAGACAGCCTGCCGTTTGGGATGTGTCCGAAAACCCACCCTCTCATAAAACAACAGGGGGACGTCACTGGCGTCCCCCCGGATACACCTATCCTATTATAAAGGATATTGTTTTCTTTCTCAACTGTGCATTTTACTTGCCCAGAACCGTGAAGCCGACATTCTCAAAGACAGCCTTGGCGTCCTCGTTCGTTGCCAGGTAGTCCAGGAAAGCCTGTGCCTCTTCCGGATGAGCAGCGTTTGCCATGACGGCTGCCGGATAGATAACCTGGCCGCACATCTCAGCCGTCGCCTCATCGACAACCTCAAGTCCTGCGGAGAAAGCGTCCGTTGCGTACACAACGCCGGCTGCCACGGAGGCCTCGCTGACCTGTGTCGTGACTTCCTTGACATTGGATCCGTAGGTGATCAGGCCATCCGCAGCCAGAGCCTCTTCGTCCAGATCATAGTATGCGAAAATCTTCTGGGTGTACTGGCCGACCGGTACGTCGGAATTACCCATGGCAAACAGGAAACCTTCCGGAGCGTCCGTAAAAGCGGCTACGAGATCATCATAGCTTTCGATCTCAAACGGATTGCCCTCCGGGACAACCAGGGTGACCTTATTCTCAAGCAGGTTGATACGGGTGCCCTGAAGGACGTACTCGGTACCCTCAAAGGTATCGCTCGTGCTGTCAAGCTGATTCATCTGCTTCGGAGCGGCGGAAATGAACAGATCGCACTCCGCATCCTCAGTGATCTGAGTCTTCAGCGTACCGGACGAGTCAAAGTTGAAGGTCAGGGTGACGTTCGGTGCGACCGCCTTGTAAAGCTCCGCGATCTCGGTCAGCGTCTCCGTCATGGATGCTGCCGCAAAGACAATCACCTCGACAGACTCGCCGTTCCCCGCGGGCTCCGTCTCTTCCATCGACGCCATCTCCGTGGTGGCTGCCACCGTCGTAGCTGCCTCCGTCTCAGCCGCCTTGGTCTCAGCGGCAGATGAGGATCCGCTCTGGGATGAGCTTCCCGCACTGCAGGCTGCCATAGACAGGACCATAGCCGCTGCCAGCATTACAGATACCAGTTTCTTCATGTTACTTCCTCCCTTTGTGATGTAAAATTATCCGTTATGTATTTTCTAACATAACGAAGGTAGAAAAAATACCTTTTGCAAAGATCCCAAAAGGTATTCAATCTCTTTAAATTAGATTACATCATTACAGTGGATCTGTCAAGGTCTTCTTGCTTTTCTCCTGTTTTCGCCATTTTTGCCTTTCGGCAGGCCTTTCATCTCTCATTTTTCTTTCGTGAACAGGCTTTTCTATAATTCCGTCACTGTTTTCCGGATGCATTCCGCCATCCCCTCGATATCCTCTAAGGAATAGATCGGTTTCTCCCATCCGGCCGCCGAAAGCGCCTCCTTCGTCAGGAAATCGCTGGCGATCGCCACGACGGTATCCGGATCGCAGACCGGAAGCTCGGAATTCCCCTTCCGCACGATCTCGATCTTAGGATAGCGGCTCCCCTTAAAGCCCTCCAGCAGGATCACATCCGCCTCCGGGAAAAAGCGGGCAAGTTCCGTCTCCGAAACTCCCTCGGCCCTTTTCACCAGGGAAAACTTGGTTCCCGAATAGACCACCGATCCGATGGCACCGGCCGCAAAATGCCGGTAGCTGTCGGTTCCGGGCACGTCTGCCTCAAAGTCATGTCCATCGTGCTTGATGGTCGCGACCGAAAGGCCCTTCGCGATCAGGGCCGGGATCAGGCGCTCGACGAGCGTCGTCTTGCCGGAATTTTTCACCCCGCTCACCGCGAAGAGGAACGGCCGCTTCGCGGCGGCCGTTTTCTCATGATTTATTATCTCTGTCTGCTTAATGTTCTCACTCAAGGTTTTATCCTCTGTCCCATCTGACTCTCAGACGTCAGACTCTTAAGACGTCAGGCCTATGTCAGCCCATTCTCAGATCGATGCGATCCGGTAGGCTCCCTCGACTCTCGTAGCGGTTCCTGTCCGGTCCGGATCGAGCATGACAACCTTCACCGTGTCGCCTGTGAGCAGTCCCGGCGTGCCGGCCTGGATGTCGATCATACAGTTGCAGCCCTGCATCGAGGCCAGAACTCCGGAGGAGTGCAGACCCTCGGGAAGGTAGATCTTCCCGTCGCGCCAGGTCGCTCGGATAAACCGGCGTCCCTTGCTGGCCTTGCGGAATTCATCCGCCATCACGCCCTCCCGGCGGACCGGAAGCCACGTCATATCACGGCTCATCTTTGCCAGCATCGGCCGCAGCATCAGTTCAAAATTGGCAAGAACGCCAAAGGGATTCCCAGAGAGGCTTACGATCGGAACGTCCTCATAGACGGAGAAGATCGTCGGCATGCCGGGCTTTAAGGCCACGCCCCAGAACTTTCTTTCTGCTCCGAGCATCGGGAGGGCGTCATGCATGATGTCCTTCTTTCCGACGCTGACACCTCCGGTCGTGATCACGAGATCACAGGTGTCGCAGGCTTCCTTCAGCTTCTTTGCGACCTCCGCCGGATCGTCCGAGATCTGGTCGGACATCACCGGCTCGATGCCGAACTCTCTCATCCGGGCCAGAAGCCCAAAGAGGTTGCTGTTGTAAATCTTACCAGCCAGAAGCGGATTCCCCGGCATCACGATCTCATCGCCGGTGGTAAAGACAGCAATGCGAGGCTTCGCGTAGACCTGGCAGTGCTCCAGTCCCATGCTTGCCATTACCGCGATTTCCACGTATCCGAGACGCGTCCCCGCCCGAAGCATCAGGGTTCCCTTCCGGAAATCCTCTCCTGCATGGCAGTAATTCGCGTCCGGCTCGGTATCGGTATAAAAAGCCGCCGTCTCCTCGCCGTAATCCGTATCCTCCTGGCGGACGACACAGTCACATCCGGCCGGGATCGCCGCTCCGGTCATGATCCGGACGCACTCTCCCACGCCGACGGTTCCCTCATAGAAACCTCCGGCATCGATCTCGCAAAGCACCTTCAGCACGGCCGGTGCCTCTTTGGACGCGCCGCGGATGTCCGCCGCCTTGAGAGCGTACCCGTCCAGCGGGGAACGATCAAAGGGCGGGTTGTCAAACGCCGAATACAGATCCTCTGCCAGCACACGGCCCACTGCAGACAGCAGTCCGACCGTCTCCGTCTTTTTCATGGACGGCGTGCACGACATCATGATGCTTTGTGCCTCCTCTACCGGGATGGCTCCTCTTTTTTTCATGTTATTTATACTCCCTTTCCAAAGCCGCAGTTCGGGAAGTGGCATACCTTGCAGCCAAGGCACAGACCACCATTTCCCATCTTGGCGATGTCCTTCTTCGTGACATTGACACCAGCGCAGACACGCGGGAGAATCAGGTCAAATACCGTCGCCTTCGCATACATGACGCAGCCCGGCAGGCCCATGATCGGGGTGCCGTCCTCCATGTAAGCCAGCAGGAACATAGCGCCAGGCAGGATCGGGGCACCGTAGGTGACGATGCGGGCACCCGTCGCGCGGATCGCGCTCGGAGTACGATCGTCCGGATCGACGCTCATGCCGCCGGTGCAGCAGATCATGTCGGCTCCCTCGCTCTTCAGCTTCAGGATAGCGTCGGTGATCATCTGCTGATCATCGTTGCAGGTGATGTGGCCGCTGACCTCGATGCCGTAAGCGGCAAGCTTCTGCTCGATGACAGGCGTGAAGGTGTCCTTGATGCGTCCGTAGTAAACCTCGGAGCCGGTCGTGACGATACCGCACTTCAGGTTCTTGTAAGGGATGACGTTGGCCAGCGGCGTATCCCCGGCGAGGGCCTTCGCATTCTCCATTTTCTCCTTCTCGATGACGAGCGGGATGACACGGGTTCCGATCAGCTTGTCACCCTTGTGGACAGGGTAATTCGTGTGACGGCACGCGATCATGATGTCCTCGAGGGCATTGATCTGATCCAGTCTTTCGACATCCATGACAAAGAGACCGTCGCAGTCGGCGATCAGCTCGATCTTTCCCTCCTTGACCGGAGTCGGGCTCATGTTCTCACCCTGGCAGATCTCGCGCAGAACCTCTGCTGCCTCATTCTCATGATACATCGTATCGTCGTTTTCCCAGACATACAGGTGCTCCTTGCCGATCGACAACAGCACGGGAATGTCCTCCTCTGTCACGATATGGCCCTTGCGGAAGGCCGTATCCTTTACTACGTCCTTTACGATACGGGTGATGTCCTGGCATAAAACCTGACCGATTGCCTCCTGTACCGGAACTTCCTTTAATCTCATACTTCCTTAGCCTCCTGCCGCTCTCCCAACGGCGTGTATTCTGTATAGTAGTGTCTTCCCGTACGTTTTTTCAGAAAATAACGCAGGTTAGACAAAAAATCGTATCATCAGCCGCCGATCTGAGACATGGAACGATGCTCCTCATCCCCGATCTCCTCCAGGAAATGATGGCTCATCGGCTTCATGTCGATTGTCTCGCGGATCCGCGCTGCCAGCTCCTCGTCCGTGCATCCTGCTCTCATGATGGATTTCAGGCTCTGCCCGATCTCATACTGCAGGCAGGTCTTTAAGAAGCCATCTGCGGTCAGGCGGATACGATTGCACTCCGTGCAGAATTTGTGGCTGATCGCGCTGATAAAGCCGATCTTGCCCTTAAATCCGGGAACCGTGAAATAGTGCGACGGACCATTGCCCAGCTTGCGCATGTACGGGATAAAGGAGCCGTACTCACGCTCCAGCATGCGGCGGATATCCTCCTCGCTGTGGAACTCAAACTCCCGTCCGTAGCCGATCGGCATGACCTCGATAAAGCGGACATGGATCGGGTAATCGCGGGCCAGCAGTGCCATACGAACGAAATTGTCCTTCTCGGCCGTGACCGGGACGCAGTTGATCTTGACCTTGATGCCGCTGTCCACGGCAGCCATGATGCCTTCCATGACCTTATCCAGATTTCCGATCCGGGTAACCTTCTCGAAAAGCTCAGGATCTACGGTGTCCAGACTGATATTGACAGCGTCCAGTCCCGCCTCCACCATCGCCGGCAGCTGCTCCTTTAAAAGCATGCCATTCGTCGTGATGGTAACCTCCTCGATCCCGGGGATCGCCTTGATCTGGCGGATCAGATCGGCAAGTCCGAGACGCACCAAGGGCTCTCCTCCGGTCAGCTTGACCTTCCGAAGCCCCATCTCAGCCATCACACGGCATATCCGGAGGATTTCCTCATAGGTCAGTATCTCGCTGTGGCTCATGGACGTGACACCGGTCTCCGGCATGCAGTAGATGCAGCGCAGGTTGCAGCGATCCGTCACAGAAATGCGAAGATAGTCGATTGTTCTGCCAAAATGATCTTTCATGACTTACTGTCTCCCGTGGAATTCCCCGCTTTTTCCTCCGCATTTATAGAGCAGATGAATGTCGTGAATCTCCATTCCCTTGTCGATGGCCTTGCACATATCATAAATGGTGAGCAGGGCAACCGAGGTGCCTGTCAGGGCTTCCATCTCAACCCCTGTCAGTCCCTCTACCTTTGCGGTACAGATTGCCGTGACTTCATTGTGTTCCTGATCCACCTCAAAATCAACGCTGCACTTGGTGATCGGCAGCGGATGGCACATCGGGATCAGGTCCGAGGTGCGCTTGACCGCCATGATGCCGGCTACTCTGGCCACGCCAAGAACGTCGCCCTTCTTGACCGTGCCCTCCACGATAGCCTTCATGACCGCATCGTTTACGCGGATCTTCCCGCTCGCGATCGCGGTCCGCGATGTCACAGGCTTGCCGGAAACATCTACCATGATGGCATTTCCGGCTTCATCAAAGTGTGTCAGCCCGTTGTCCATTCTACAAAACCCTCCTGAAATAGCCTTGGGAAATCCTCGTTTTCACCAGGAAATACCGGTCGGATAGCTCTCAAGGATACAATCCAATGATTTGCGAAGCAAGTATAACAAGTTAGTAGCGTATTAGTCAACTGCAACTACGAATTAGTTGTTTTTCGGCTCTATTTTTGTGCCTTTTGTCGAATCAGTTGAATCCTATTGAAAATCTGCGAAGTACAGATTGAAAAAGGCCTCCGTCGTACGCCGGATATCACTCTGCAGCGCCTGATAGCGCCGGATGAACTCACGTCCCTCCTCCGTCAGGCGCGAGCTGCCTCCGCCCGCCCCGCCGGTCTGCCGGATCAGGAAGGGGAAGCCCATCTCCTGCTCGACCGTCCGGACCATTTTCCACCCTTTGGAATAGGACATGCCCATCTCCTCACAGGCCGCCAGCATCGAGCCCTTCTCCTCGACCGCCAGCAAAAACCGTGCAATGCCCGGCCCGAAGAAATCCTCGTTTTTCGACAGGACGATCTTGCAGGCAAAGGTCAGCGAATTCGCATTCCGCCTCTCACTGGCGTACTCCTGCATCGCCTGGTACCCCTCGGCACTGTCAAACGCCAGGACCGTCCCCTTATCCTCCGTCTCTGCCAGCGCACACGTGATGGAAGGGTCTCTTCTCAGCTCCTCAAAGCTCGCCTTGGGGTCAGCCTCCCGGAGCAGACGCCACATCGCCGGACGCATCACGGCCGGCCACCCCTCCTGCCCCTCACACCGCGGCAGGATGAGGTCCCCCGGCGTATCGAGAAGCGCCTTTACCGTCGAAGCCTCAAACAAAGACACCTCCTCCGGCACGACCACCGCCTGGACACATCCCGGCGGAAGTTGGCTGGTCCCGGTGCGGATCGTCTCGATGAGGCTGTCCTCCTCAAACCGGTCATTAAACACGCAGGTCACATTCCGGTGGGAAACATGCCTCTCCACGGACTCCCGCAGGAAACCCGTCACGATATATATGTCCGAGATGCCCGCCTTGCGCAGGACCTCGATCTGTCTTTTGATCATGCTGGTTCCCCCGATCAGGGCCAGCGGCCGGAAGGTATCCTCGTAACCCTCGACCCGGCGGTCTGCCAGTATGATACCACAGGTTTTTCCCTTCTCTTCCATAGTAAACCCTCTTTCCCACATTCTTTGCTCTATGTTATCAGACAGAACCCAAGAAAACAAGAGGGTGACAATGGTGACGGTGACAATGGGGACGGTTCTCGGTGTCACCTCGAGAGGTGACACCGAGAACCGTCCCCATTGTCACCGTCACCCCGGCTCCGTTCACCAAAAAACCCCTGCCGGTTTCCCGGCAGGGGTTTTCCATAGCTTTTTTCAGCAAGGGCCATCTTATTTGATGGTAACCTTTGCGCCTTCCTTCTCCAGAGCTTCCTTAGCGGCCTCAGCCTCTTCCTTGGAAACGCCTTCCTTCAGCACCTTCGGAGCGGCGTCAACAGCGTCCTTAGCCTCCTTCAGGCCAAGACCGGTCAGCTCACGGACAACCTTGATAACCTTAACCTTGTTCGGGCCGATCTCAGTCAGCTCAACATCGAACTCAGTCTTCTCCTCAACAGCCTCTGCCGGGCCGGCTGCTGCAACAACAACACCTGCTGCTGCGGAAACACCGAACTCTTCCTCGCAGGCCTTTACTAACTCATTCAGCTCCAGAACGGATAACTCTTTGATCGCTTCGATAAATTCAGCAGTCGTTAACTTTGCCATTTTCTTATCCTCCAATTTAAAATCGTGATAGTGTCTCTTACGCCTCTGCTGCAGCTTCTGCGGCAGGAGCCTCGTCCTTCTCTGCAATCTGCTTCAGGACGCGTGCCAGGTTGGTAACAGGAGACTGCATGCTGCCAAACAGTCTGCCAAGCAGAACCTCTCTGCTCGGGATCGTAGCGATCACCTGAATTCCCTTCTCGTCGTAGTAAGTTCCCTCAACTACGCCAGCCTTCAGCTCAAGCTTGTCAGCCTTCTTCGCAAACTCAGCCAGGATCTTGGCCGGTGCTGCTGCGTCTTCCTTGGAAATCGCAAGAGCGGTCGGTCCCTCGAGCTTGTCAGCGAGCTTCTCAAACTCGGTTCCCTTGATCGCCAGCTTGACCATGGTGTTCTTGTAGACCTTGTAGGCTACATTAGCCTCACGCAGCTGCTTACGAAGCTGTGTGTCCTGCTCAACCGTCAAACCACGATAGTCAGCGAGAACAGCTGCCTTGGCACCGTTTAACGCCTCGGAAATCTCAGCAATAACCGGTGCTTTCAGTTCAACTTTTGCCATTGATTGGTACCTCCTTTATTTATTTTGTACCGCCGATGGACAAAGAGTTATATGCAATCGAGTAGGGGAGGGCTTGCCCGACTCCTACTCGCAGCGCCGGCCGACCGTTGCCGTCAGGCAACATTTACCTTTTGGCGGCCGTGTGCAAAATAAAAACTCTTTTCCTGCACAGACAGAAAAAGAGCCGTTTACGTACAACGCTTTATCGGATCTTCCTCGGCAGGCGTCATCGCCTTACCCCCTCGCGGGGACCTGCTGTCTTCGGCAGTGATATGCGATCTCTCGCACAACGGATAAAATATCATATTCTTCCGGTGCTGTCAAGAGGGAGTGAGCCATATTTTTCGCCTATTTTAAGCACTTTTCTCCCTCCTCCTTCTTCCACTCATAATACGCGTGGACGAGGCTGCGGTAGCCCATTTCCCGCATCGTTTCATACCGGAGATTGAAGGCCGCCTTCGTATGCCGCCCGCAGTACAGGTAGCGGATGCAGCTTTGCATATAGTGGTCGATACATTTCAGCTGCTCATCCGAGGAGATCATCGGAAAATACCACCGGCACCAGGTCAGCTCGTGCTCCTCATCGTTCCGGAAAAAGTACGTATTGAAGCGATTAATAAAGCCCTTGACCGCTTTGGCGTTGTCCAGGTTTTTCCGACGCTGCCAGCGCTGCAGAGCCCTGACCTTTCGCCGCATCTTGTTTTTCAGCTTTTCGACCGCGACCTCGGAGACAGCGATCCTCCCCTTGTGGTAGGTCACGCCGAGGAAATTCTTAGGGTCTCCCGGGCGGCGGATCTCATCCTTTTTCGGATTGATCTCCAAGTGCTTTTTCGCAAGCCACTCTCTCACCAGGCCGATCCTCTGCGTCAGCTCCTCCTCGCTTCCTGCCATCAGGAAGATATCGTCCGCATAGCGGGCATAGGGGATGTGCTGCTCCTGGAAAAAGTGGTCCATGTCGCTTAAATACAGGTTTGCCAGGAACACCGCTGTCGGTGTGCCGGCCATGATGCCCCGTTTTTCCGTATGCACGGTTCCCCGATCCACCACGGCATCCGCCGTCAGCATCTGCTCAAAGAAGCGATACATCTGCGGATCCTGGGCAAAGACCTCCTGCAGCATCGGCAGGAGAAGCCCGATATCGACGGAGTTGAAATAGTCGTGAATATCGGTCCGGTAGGTCCAGGATTCCTCGATCCTCCGGCCGTGCAGCATCCGTGCGACGGCCTTTTTGGCCCCCTGCCCCACACGGAAGGAGTAGAGATTCTGTGAGAAAATCCCGTCATACTCCCTCAGGCAGTAGGTGATGAGCTTCAGCGCCCATTTTTCCTCCCTCGGGAAAATGTAGACGATCCTCTTTTTGTCCGTCCCTTTTTTGGCGATCGCGCTCTTGCGCGGGGGAGAAAGACTCTCCCCCGACAGAATCCGGTCCGCCACTGCCTCATATTCACGATCGCTTACAAACCGGGCCAGGTCTGCCTCCTCTCTTTTGGAGAGGTGCCCTCCCTCGATTTTGTATGCAAGAAATTCTTCCCAGGCCGCCGGATCCCGAAGGCGGTCCAGCAGGCTTTTCGTTTCCGTTTGATCCATTGTTCTTTTCGCAGTTTTCCCGTCTTATTAAAAAACAGGCATTCCTTGTACAGACTTTTTCGCAGGTATTTCCTATTGCGAGTAATAAACTCCGTTCATCGTGTCCTCGGAGATGCCGCTGTTTGACCAGTTGGTGACAAAGGTGATGTAGTTGATCGGCTCGTGAGCCGCTATCGCATTAAGCCCCTTTGTCGTGTTATACGATACCCGTCTGCCAAACCGCCTCCAGATATCCCAGTCATAGCCGTCCCGGACCTCAAAAGGAACTCCCGGGACCAGGTCCAGATCAGAAACGATATTAAAGATATTTCCACAGCTTCCGAGAGTGGTCTCCTTCCCATCCAGGATATTGAAGGTTCGCGGGCAGGCAAAGGTGTAGATGAACGAATTCACAAAGCTGTCCCATTCGATGTCATACGTCAGGGAAGAAAGCCCTGCGCCGAAAAGGTTTGCTCCGGCCGCGCCCATGCTGTGGCCGGTCACGAGGAGCTTGACCTTGTCCTCCTCCATCGCCTCCTTCACCTCGGGGTGCGTCTTCAGGAAATCGAGGAAGCCCTCGTCCACCTTTTCCCGGTATTCGTTAAAGCCTTCATGCGCCCGGAGTCCGAAGAACGGGACGGAATCCGCATTGAGATCCGCCTGCGTATCCGGATCCGACAGATCCAGGAGCTTTCTGGTTCCGCGCAGGACGACCGTCATGAGCAGATAATCCCCCATCGGCCGGTAGGCGATGGAAAAAGCCATCGTGTCGACAGACGTATCAAAATTCGGAAGCGTTCTATTCAGACTGTTCCCCGGGTATCCATACAGGGAGATATTCTCATCCTTGAAGCCAAGATCGTGATAGGCCTGCACGATATAGTAGCCATTTCCCTTAAAATTATTGTGTTCCTCCAGTCCGCTGTAGGCGGCCGTGCTCAGAAGGATGGCCAGCTTGGCAATGCTCGCATGATAGCCAATCGTACTCTGATCAAACAGGCCCTTTCTGAGGGTAACCGTCGTAAGCGAATCGCTCTGAGTCCCATCCTCCAGCGGGATCGTAAGCGTTGCCGTGAGGGGCAGATCCGAGGCTTTCAAGCCCAAAACATCCGAGGAGTATCCGCATCCCTGTATAAAGGCATCCCAGTCCCCCTCCGTCAGATCTGCCACGGAGGTCCAGGGGATCTCCTCGAGCCACCCGAGAGCCGACTCGTACAGGGCAAAATCCTCCGTCACCTGCTTGATCACGGCCTCGCCCTGGCTGTCGTCGTAGGTGTAGACCGGCGTCCTGGTCAGGCTCAGGAAATGTCCCATCGCATACTCGACGCCAAAATAGGAGGTCGTCCTGACAGGATAGGCATTGTCATGTCCAAAAAGGCCCGGCCGCTCCCAGTCATCCGACACAAAGTAATCATCCGGCCCCTGCCCGATATACTGGACCTGTCCGGCCTCATAGGTATACACGTAGGTACAGCGTTCCTCGCCGTCCTTCCCATTGGTCAGGATCAGCTCCGGCACACCGTCCCGGTCGATGTCATAGGCGGACGCCAGAATATTCTCGTAGTCCCAGTTTCCCGTATCATAATTGATATCGCTGCGGTCCGACAAAAAGACATGCCCCCGCACAAAATCCCGGTAGGACCGGCTCCACTTGGAATCCCCGCCAACCAAGGTCGAATATCCCTCTTCCCATTGGAGCGAATAAATGAGCGTCGCCGCATCCTGGAAGGTCTGCTCCATATCAGCCTGTCCGGCTTCGGAATACACCACCACAAAAGCTCCCTTCCGGTCATTCCACGGGGAAAACACCGAATACAGCACCTCCTTGCGGGAAGACTGGATCTCCATCCAGTCAGACTGGTAGCTGCTGTAATCCAGTGTGAAACGGTAATACGAGTCGTAGCTCTCTCCTGCCTCGTAGGCAGCGCGATCGTAAAAATAAATGAACTCAGAACCCTC
>CAMOGO010000002.1 GCA_946614075.1 uncultured Lachnospiraceae bacterium
AAAAACTACAAAAAAGACACAGACAGAAGATACTCAGACAGGAGATACTCCGACAGAAGATACTCAAACAGGAGATACGCAGACAGAAGATTCTAAAAACAGGAGGACATGAAACGATGCTTCATTTTGACAGTGACTATATGGAAGGCGCGCATCCTTTGATTCTGGAGCGGCTGCATCAGATCAATCTGGAACAGAATACCGGCTACGGGCTGGACGAGTGGTGCGCATCGGCAAAAAACCGGATCCGCGAGGCTTGCGAGTGCCCGGATGCGGATGTGCATTTCCTGGTCGGCGGGACGCAGGCGAATAAGACGGTAATCGCCTCTATTCTCAGGACTTATCAGGGCGTCATTGCCGTGGACAGCGGCCACATCGCGGTTCACGAGGCTGGCGCTGTCGAGATGACGGGGCATAAGGTCCTCACGATTCCGGGGAAAATGGGGAAGCTGGATGCTGCGGATCTAAAGAAATTCCTTGAGGTCTACTGGGCCGATGAGACCTGCGAGCACATGGTAATGCCGGGCATGGTCTACATTTCGCATCCGACGGAGGTCGGCACCCTGTACACCAAGGCAGAGCTGGAGGCGATCCATGCGATCTGCCAGGAGTACCAGATCCCGCTCTACGTCGACGGGGCCAGACTTGGCTACGGACTGGCGGCCGAGGGGACGGATGTGACCCTGCCGGTTCTCGCCCAGCTGTGCGATGCCTTTTACATCGGCGGAACCAAGGTCGGCGCACTGTTTGGCGAGGCCCTGGTCGTCCCGGACAAAAAGCTCCTGCCGCACTTTTTCTCCCAGATCAAGCAGCACGGCGCGCTGATGGCAAAGGGATGGCTTCTGGGCGTGCAGTTTGACGTCCTGTTCACGGATGGCCTTTACGAGAAAATCGGCGCTCACGCGATCGGTCTTGCGATGAAGCTGAAGAAGGGCATGCTGGACAAGGGCTATGAGCTTTTCATGGACTCCGCGACGAACCAGCAGTTTGTCATCCTGACCAATGAGAAGCTTGCCGAGCTGCGCAAAGAGGTCACCTTCAATGTCTGGGCGCCTATCGATGAGGAGCATACCGCGGTGCGCTTTGTGACAAGTTGGGCAACGAAAGAAGAAAATGTCGACGCTCTGCTGGCGCTGCTGTAAAAAAGTCCGGGAATATGCCCGGCAGTGACAGTGAAAAAGCAGGCTTATGCCCGGCAGTGACAGTGAAAAAGCAGGCTTATGCCTGGCAGTGACAGTGAAAAAGCAGGCTCATGCCTGGCAGTGACATGGAAAAGGCAGGCTTATGCCTGGCAGTGACATGGAAAAGGCAGGCTTATGCCTGGCCGGATTCGGACGAAAAGACGTCTGGAAAGATGACAGGAGGATCCATGGAATATCGAATCGAGCACGATACGATGGGAGAAATGAAGGTTCCGGCAGAAAGACTCTGGGGTGCGCAGACACAGCGCAGCTTCGAGAATTTCCCGATCGGGACGGAGAAAATGCCGATTGAGGTGGTGCATGCCTTTGCGGTGTTAAAAAGAAGTGCCGCGCTGGCCAATGCCGAGCTCGGGCTTCTGGAGCCGGAAGTGGCAAAGGAGATCGCGGATTTCTGCGATGAGGTCGTACAGGGACAGCATGATGTGGAGTTTCCGCTGGCTGTGTGGCAGACCGGCAGCGGCACCCAGAGCAACATGAACATGAACGAGGTCGTAGCCGGCGGTGTGAACCATACCGGACGCGTCCGCCGCATCCATCCGAACGACGATGTCAACAAGGGCCAGAGCAGCAACGATACCTTCCCGACCGCTATGCATGTCGCAGCGGTGCTGGAAACGGAAAAACGCCTGTATCCGGCGATCGATACGCTGGCCTCGACACTGGAGCGCCTCGCAGGGGAGTACGCCGATATCGTCAAGATCGGCCGGACGCATCTGCAGGACGCCACCCCGCTAACCCTGGGTCAGGAGATCAGCGGCTGGGCTTACATGCTGCGCCAGAGCCGCCGGATCATCGAGGCCAACCTGGCCTACGTGAGAGAGCTCGCGATCGGCGGGACCGCCGTCGGCACCGGCCTGAACGCACACCCGGATTTCGGCGCGCTGACAGCCGCCAAGATCAGCGAGTACACGGGCAGCAAGTTTGTCAGCGCAGAGAATAAGTTCTACGCGCTGACCTCCAAGGATTCCGTCGCTGCGGCGCATGGCTCCTTGAAGGCTCTGGCAGCAGACCTGATGAAGATCGCCAACGACGTCCGCTTCCTGGCCTCCGGCCCCCGCTGCGGCATCGGAGAGCTGCTCATCCCGGAGAATGAGCCGGGAAGCTCCATCATGCCCGGCAAGGTGAACCCGACCCAGTGCGAGGCCCTGACGATGGTTTGCGTACAGGTCATGGGCAATGACGCCACGATCGGCTTCGCCGCCAGCCAAGGAAATTTTGAGCTGAACGTCTTTATGCCGGTGATCATTTACAATTATCTGCAGTCGGTCCGGCTGCTGAGCGATGCGATGCTGAGCTTTGAGGAGCGCTGCGCTCGCGGCATCCGCCCGAACGAGGCACGGATCAAGGCGAACCTAGCCAACAGTCTGATGCTGGTCACTGCGCTCAATCCGCACATCGGCTACGAAAACGCAGCCAAGATCGCAAAGGCTGCGCACAAGAATGGGACGACTCTCCGTGAGGAGGCCATAGCTTCCGGGCTGCTCACCGCCGAGCAGTTTGACGAGTGGGTCCGCCCCGAAAAAATGACCGGCCGGTAAGCCAGCGTGGTGCCCACCCGACAGCCCTGTCGCCCCGAAGACAAGGCTGCGGAAAAGACGACAGCGAAAGAAGTCCGTACCTATCGATCTGCTAGAAGTTCGTCGTTCGGTACTGTGTAATTGCTCGGATCATTTACGATAAACAAGGGAAAAAATCCCAACTCGCTGGAGCGGAGCACTTAGCGTCAGCCTAGTCGTAGACGACGGCTGACGGTTACGTGCGTGCCCCACCTTGCACTTGACGAAACGGAGTCATAAGGCGAACGTTGAGTCTAGTGCAAAGGTGTGTCACCTGGCGCTCAGACAATGGGGATTTTTTCCCTATCGTAAATGATTCCTCGCAATACAGTACCAGGAACTCCTCCTAAATCGCAGCTCGATATGGTACGGACCTTCTTTTCGCTTCGCCCTCTTTTTCCGCAGCCTTGCCCTCGGGGCGGCAGGGCTGTCAGGTGGGTGGTGCGGCGCAGGGTTATTCCTGCGGGTTGTTGCGGATCATGGTGTGGTTCATGGCCACGGTGGTGGCGGCGCGGTAGGCTGTCATGCCATAACCGTACTGGTCATCGACGAGGCAGAGGGACCGTCCCATGCAGTTTACGAAGCACTGGCCGCAACTCTGGCAGTTCTCCGGGTAGGCGATGACCGACTTCATCGCGTCATAGTCAAATCGAAACACGTCCATCGGGCAGATGGATACGCAGTTCTGGCATCCGATGCATTTATTTAAGTCATATCTGGCTACACTCATTTTTTCTCCATTCCGTGCCGGGCTTCCGGCACTTATCAAAAACGGTGATGGCGGCCGCAGGTTTTTAAACACCTGCGGTGCCATTTCGTGATCAAGGCGCTTTATAGTGAATCCATTTCTTCGGGCTTTCCCAGGCTTTCCCAGGTTTTCCCAGGCTTTCCCGGGTTTTCCCAGGCTTTCCCAGGTTTTCCCAGGCTTTCTCAGGCTTTCCCAGGTTTTCCCAGGCTTTCCTGGTTTCCCGGTCAGATCATTTTTCCGGGTGAACCATGGCTCACAGATCAGATCAATGTCCCCAGCCGCCGGAGGATTGCTCTTCTTCCGGGATGCCTTTGGCTTCGCGTTCGCCGGGGTAGTAGACCTTGTAGCGGTCGGTGTACTCGGCGTTCAGGTCGCCCTTCCACTCGTCCTTGACCGGGACTTTGTCGACGGTCATGGTGCCGTCTTCGGCTTTCTGGACGGTGATGTAGCAGAGGAAGTTCTCGTCATCGCGGTACGGGAAATCGGAGCGGTAGCTTAAGCCGCGGGTTTCTTCGCGGGCGAGGCTGGCGCGGAGCTTCATCTCGGCGGAGAGGACCTTGTGCTTCATCTCGTGGGCGAGGCGCAGGGTGTGAGAGTCGGGTGCGGCGAGCTTCGGGACGACGTTGTCGCGCATGTACTCGACCTGGGTCAGGGCTGCCTTGAGGTTGGCTTCGTTCTTGACGATCAGAGTCCAGTAGGGAGCCATGATGCCCATCAGCATATCGCGGGCCCAGTTCGGGTCAAAGCCGTTTTCTATCATGGACGGTGCCAGGATTTCGTCGGTGACGCTCTGGAGGTTTTCGTCGGAGATCATTTCCATCTCTACGCCTGCGGCATACTCGGCAGCGGCCTTACCGGCGCGGTTGCCCTGGATGGAGGTGAAGTTGGAGGTGAAGCCAACGCCGACGGGGTAGGTAGCGCCGGTGACGGCGGAGACGTTCATGCCGTCGCCTGCGACGTAGAGGCCGGGGATGCCGGTGTAGCCGACGAGGTCATCCAGTCCGCAGAAAACACCGGAGCTTAAATGAGCGCACATACCGACTGCTGCGCCGTAGACATCGCCCTTGAACATGGTGTCGTTGTCCTTGCCGGTGCGGATGTCCTCCGGATGAGTCTCCAGATTGGCGGTGCCGCCTTTACGGGTGACGTTCTGCTGGGACATATCCTCGACGGCGGAGCCATCATTTACGGAGACGCCTGTTACGGCCTTGGTGACGCGGTCGAGGACCATGACCTTCTGCTTGGTGGTGGCGTAGGAGACGGCGGTGTCCGGTGTGATGTCACCACCGCAGAGCCAGATATTTTCCAGGTATACCCAGTTGTTGTTGCGGAAGGCGTTGCCCGGAGCCCAGGAGCAGGTCATGTGGAAATCGTCGAATTCCTTGCCGGCGATCGGGAGTCCGAGCTGATAGGTGATATACTCACCGTCAAAGGTATCGCCGCCGACGGGGAAGCTGGTGGGACGGTAGCAGCCGCCGACGACGAGTACGTCACAGGAGTACTCGGTCTTCTCCGGAGCCTCGACGGCCGGGATCGGAAGCTCATCGATGATACGGCCTTCCTCCTCGGCATTGACCATGTAGGTATTGTTGATGGCAGGGCAAACGCCTAAAGCGGCGGCGCCTGCGGCAGCCATACCGGCATCGCGTAAGAATTCACGGCGGGACAGGCCCTTTACTTCTTTGCTGTTCTTGGAATCCATCCTGGAACCCTCCTTTTTCATGTTTTCATGCGTTCATACGGCATACTAAGGATTGATCTTGCTCTGTCTGAAATAGTCGCGTGGGTAAACCTAGTGCGTTCAGCAGACGGCGCTGCTTTCGCGTCTGGATAAAGGGTAGCATCTTTTGCCTGAAAATAGGCGGTTTTGGACCAGATGGACCAATCACGGCGCCAAGGCGAAAGGTAGACATGGCTAACTTTCCATTTGGTCGCAAAAAACGTCCATTTGGTAGTTCCTCCGGAATGAGATCTCCTGTAGATCTTGTGTGCGCGAATGCAGTTTTTTACTATGACGGGCGGATGCGGCACCGTGCTTTTTTTCTGGCATGCGGATCGATTGCATGCTATAATACACAGGTGGTGTCAGGAGGATAAAGAGCATGTATCACATCGCGGTCGTGGAGGACCTGGAGTTTGAACAGCAGAATATACTGACGCATTTGAAACGCTATGCGGCGGAAAAGGGACTGGAGTTTGATATTCAGGTTTTTTCCGACGGAGAGGATTTTATCGCGCCGCTGGATCTGTGCACGATTTTCGGGAATGCCATGGACAATGCGATCGAGGGCTGTCTGGAACTTCCGGATGCGAAGGAGCGGCAGATAAGCATTCATCTGACAAAGCGAGCCGGCACCCTCGTGCTGACCTTCCGGAATACCTTTGGCCGTGAGGTATCCTTCCAGGATGGCCTGCCCGTGACGACGAAAAAGGATAAGGAAAACCATGGCTATGGCGTTGAGAATATGAAGCGGATCGCCGAGCGGTACGGCGGGTTTCTGAGCTGTCGGGCGGAGAACCAGGAATTTGTCCTGACGATCCTGTTCCCGCAGGAGGAAGCGTAAGATAAGGCCACTCGAAAATGGTCCGGCTGGCACGGGCCGGCAAGGATGATTTTGTCAATCGATTTGGGGAGGATTTTAAGATGCGTGGTTTTGACATGCAGAAATTGGTGAAGCAGATATTGGGCGTGAATCTGAATAAGGAGCAGGCGAGCCTGGCGACGATCAACCTGGGCGTGACACTGGTGATGTTCCTCGTTGCGGGGGCTATGCTTTTCTTCCTGCCGGAGCAGATGAGCTTCTGGTCGAGCAATGGAGTAGATTACACGGTTCCCAGTGTCTTTGGCGTCTGGGCACTGCCGCTTTTAGCGCTGGTTTTTAATATCATCCTGATTCTGCAGAAGAGGATGTCGCGGGTGCATTGCTTTATGTTCCTTGGGTATCTGGTGATCATGGTGGTGGCCTACGCGATGATGATGTGACAGGCCCGTGATTTCGTGACAAACAGGGCGTTTTGTAGTCGGCGATAACCTTGACATACGGGGAAAAAGGTCTTATTATTTCTCCCGAAACGATAATGGTTTTCACTTTCAAATAAGAAAGAAGGATAGATAACATGACAAAGGTTGATATTTTCTCTGGTTTCCTGGGAGCTGGCAAGACGACGCTGATTCGTAAACTGATCGCGGAGGCTTATAAGGGCGAGAAGATCGTCCTGATCGAGAATGAGTTTGGTGAGATCGCTGTCGATGGTGGTTTCCTGCAGGATGCGGGTGTGACCATCAATGAGATGAACTCCGGCTGCATCTGCTGCAGTCTGGTTGGTGATTTCCGTGAGGCGCTGAAGAAGGTGCTGGATGAGCTTCATCCGGAGCGTATCCTGATCGAGCCCTCTGGTGTCGGCAAGCTGAGCGACATCATCCGTGCGGTCCAGGCAGTCCAGAGTGATGAGGTTGTGCTGAATAGCTTTACGACGGTTGTCGATGCGAAGAAGTGCAAGATGTACATGAAGAACTTTGGTGAGTTCTTCAATGATCAGGTCGAGCATGCGAATGCGATCGTGCTGAGCCGTACGGCTGGTATGTCGGAGGAGAAGCTGGATGCGTGCGTGGCGCTGCTGCGTGAGCACAATACGGTTGCTGAGATTATCACGACTCCTTGGGATCAGGTGACGGGTGTCCAGATCCTGGAGGCGATGGAGCATAAGAGCACTCTGCAGGAGGAGCTTAAGCAGCTTGCGGCAGAGACTGCTGAGGAGCATCACCATCATCACGACGATGATGACGACGACGATGAGTGCTGCTGCGGCCACCATCATCACGACGACGATGACGATGAGGACGAGCATGAGCATCATCACCATCATCATCACGATGACGATGACGATGAGGACGAGCACGAGCATCATCACCATCATCACGACGATGATGATGACGACGAGTGCTGCTGCGGCCATCATCATCACGACGATGAGGATGAGCATGAGCATCATCACCATCACCACCATCATCACGGCCATGATGCGGATGAGATCTTCACCAGCTGGGGTATGGAGACGAGCCATGCCTACACGAAGGAGGAGATCGAGGATATCCTCGCCGAGCTGCACAGCGCGATCGAGTATGGTATCGTTCTCCGTGCGAAGGGCATCGTAGCCGGCAAGGATGGTCAGTGGATCCACTTCGACTACGTTCCGGAGGAGACGAGTGTCCGTTACGGCAGTGCCATCACGATGGGACGTTTCTGCGTGATCGGTTCCCAGCTGAAGGAAGATGCTCTGAAGGAACTGTTCCGCATCTAAACCGAGGAAGGAGACTAACGTATGCAGGATGAGATGCCGGTTTATGTCTTTACCGGATTCCTGGAAGCGGGAAAAACTTCATTTATACAGCAGACCCTGGAGGATCAGCGTTTCCATAATGGCGAGCGCACTCTGGTACTCCTTTGTGAGGAGGGCGAGGAGGAGCTCGACCTGACGAAACCTGGCCTGTCCAATATTTTCATCGAGACGATCGAGAATGAGTCTGACCTGACGCCGAAGGTGCTCAAGCATTTTGAGCAGAAGCACAAGGCGGAGCGCGTCATCGTCGAGTACAATGGCATGTGGACCATGGCGAGCCTGTACAATGCCTTTCCGGAGGATTGGCTTCTGTATCAGGAGCTGATGTTCGTCAATTCCCAGACCTTCCTGAATTACAATGCCAACATGCGTCAGCAGATGTTTGACAAGCTGCAGGGTGCGGAGCTTGTGATTTTCAATCGTTTTTCGAACGATCTGGACAAAATGGCCTTCCATCAGATCGTGCGTGCGGCGAACCGCCGCAGCCAGATCTGCTACGAGTACCTGAACGGCTACACGGAGTACGATGATATCGAGGATCCGCTGCCGTTTGATATCGATGCACCGGTGATCGAGCTTGAGCTTCCGGACTATGCGATCTGGTATCGTGATGTCGCCGAGGACCCGAAGAAGTACGATGGCAAGATGATCCACCTGACGGCTATGGCAGCCCGCAACCGCCGCCTCCCGGACGGCAGCTTTGTCCTGGGACGCCCGGTCATGACCTGCTGTGCCGCTGATATCCAGTTCATGGGCTTTGTCACCCAGAATAAGACGGTCAAGCCGATCGAGATGCCGGCCTGGTACGATGTCACGGCGAAGATTGTCTACAAATTCAACCGTATCTATGGCAAAAAGGGACCGGTGCTGATGGTCGATACGATCACGCCCACCGAGAAGCCCGAGGAAGACGTGGCGACATTCTATTAAACAACCAAAAGCCCCGTTCGAAATCGAACGGGGCTTTCGTGTATAGAGATTGAAAAGACGTCGAGCGTGCTTTTCATGCGGAGGCCCCGCCCTTACGGGGAGAGGCCGGCTCCGGTATTACTTCCAGAGGCTTTCCAGCCCGAAGTATTCATCCTGGGCGGCGCTGAACCAGCGGCCGTTGATGACGTTGGAGATGACGCCCATCTTGACGTCCTCCGGGAGGGTCTCGTCTGCTTCCATCGCGGCGATGATGTCCTCGTAGGTGGAGTTGACATCCTTCAGCTCGATGGCAGGCGTGGTCTCGTCTGCGTCAAAGACCATGGCAAGAGGAGCCTCGGGTGTCCATGCGCTCCACTCGTCCAGACCCTCGCCGTTCGGGTCACCGTTCATCAGGAAGTTGACAAGGTAGTCGTTGAAGATCTCAGCCATCGCCTGATAACCCTCGGCCGTGAAATCACCGAAGCCGCCGTAGGTGTGCTGATCCGTCAGCATCGGGACAAAGATTCCGTGGAAGGAGCCCATGGCCGGGAGCGGGGTGAGGCTGTTGTCAGAGCCGTACTCGACCTGGCACAGATAGATGTCTGCGTCATAGTTGTCGAACATGGTCTCGGCACTGCACTGAGCATTGAAGATGCGGTACATCTCGGAACCATACTTCTTTGCGAAATCCTTCGCAGCCTGCTGGCCTTCCTCGCCGAGGGCCATGATGTCGGGGCTGAAATAGTAGCCGTCGAAGCTGCAGAACAGGCTGAACTCGGTTGCGCCGGTCAGCATCAGGACAGGCACGGAGTTGTAGGTCTCGGTGGCAAAGCCCTCTTCCGGAAGGACAACGCCATCGGTGAAGAGGTGAGGGAATGCGCTCATACGGATGCCGGCATTGCCCATGAGCGGTGCCAGGCGATCGGCGGCAATGCTGAAGAGATAATCCTTGACATCTTCGCCGTCGGTCAGGAGCCACTCCATGGCGGCCTCCTCATCCTCGGCCTTCTCATCCTCTACGGCGAGAGGAGCGAGAGCCGCGGCGAACTGACGGGCACTGGCCTCCTCATCGGCAACGGTCATGCCGCCGGAGAAGACGATCGCCTTCTGGAACTTACCTTCGAAGCAAGGGCTGATGAGCATGGCCATGACGTCGCGGCCGCCTGCGGAGAAACCGGAGATCGTGATGTTCTCGGGGTCGCCGCCGAACTCGGCGATATTCTCCTTGACCCAGTCGAGGGCCTTGGCGATGTCGAGCAGTGCGAAGTTGCCGGTCGCACCTTCCTCGGTCAGGAGCGCGGGCAGGTCGATGAAGCCGAGCAGACCCAGGCGATAGTTCAGAGTGACATAGACGCAGTTGTCACGAACGGCGATCTTGCTGCCCTCGATTTCCTGGGTTGTGCCGGTCTGGTTGTTGCCGCCGTGGACATAGACGAGGACCGGAAGGTTCTCCGCATCCGGAGTGGAGTAAATGTCCAGGTTCAGGCAATCCTCGGTACCGATCAGCTCGCTCTGGAAGGTGGCATAGTTCATGGAAGACTGAATGGCCGGCTCACCGGGCATGGAGCAGTCCCTGACATCTTCCCAGGCCTCCGGATCTTCCGGAGCTGCCCAGCGGAGCTCGTCAACCGGAGCTGCACCGTAAGGAACGGCATACCATACCAGGCTCATGCCCTTGACAGCACCTTTGACATCACCGAAGGCTGTGGAGCGGACCAGGACCTCCTCATCCACCTCAAGCATCGGAGCCTCTTCCTCTTCCATCTCCATGGTCTCTTCCATGGCCTCTTCAGCCATTTCCGCGGTCTCCTCCATGGTCTCCTCCATGGCGGTGGTCTCCGCGGCAGCCTCCTCCGCGAAAACGGCGGGAGCCAGTGTGATGCTCATGCACAGAGCCATGAGCACAGCCAATACCGGTTTCATTTTTCTCATGAAATACCTCCTTTTCCGCCGGCTTCTGCCGGCATGACGACTTTCGGCCTGGGGCAAATGCTGCAGACCGATTGTTAATAGTATATCATGCCTGCGTCGAAATGACTCAGACTATATACAAAATACATTTTTTGTACAATCACGAAAAAAGCTTCCAGCTTGAAAGCCAGGAAGCTTTTCTATAGAGATCCGTGTCTGCTTTACGTGCTGTCTCTTGCCGGGAACATGTCCTTCGGAGAGCGGCTTCAGTCCGTATCTGAGTGTCTGCCGAATGTCCTGTGGAGGGCCGAATGATTCACCTCCCGGGCGTCGATGGCCTTGCGGACGATCGGAACCTCGCGGACCTGTACGCGCTGATAAGCGAAAGCGACGCCGGGGGTCTCCTGGATCCGGCGGACGATGTTCTTGCGGATATCCGAGCACGCGGTGAAGTTCTCCTCGATCGTGTTGGTCGTAACCGAGATACGCAGGCAGACGCCGGTCAGATCGATCGACTTGGCAAAGACCGGGGTGATTTCCTGCGGGTCTTTGCCTGGATCCTTGTGGTTGAACAGAGGGTGATTGACGACCTCCTCGGCCATGATCTCACAGGCGAGCGGCAGGTCGGATTCGAAGGAAACCGTGATGTCGATGAAATTCGAGCTTTCCTTCTTGGCCTCGTAGTAGCTGTTTTCGATGACCGCCGTGTCCATCTTGGAATTCGGGATGATGACTCTGGCCTGGTTCAGGACATTTTTGATGACCGTGTGGCCGACGTTGATCATCTCGACATAGCCGGTGATGGCGACACCGTCCACCGTGACGGTGATGCGGTCCCCGAGCTCAAAGGGCTTGAAGATCGTGATGATCAGGCCGTGGACGATATTGGCGAGACCCTCCTGCAGGATAAAACCGAGGACGACGATCAGCAGGGAAGAGGACAGCAGGATGCTGGAGTAAAACTTCCGGACGCCTTCAAACTGCCCGCCGATCATCGCGACGATCGACAGGAAGACGATCGCCTTGAGGCAGGATTTGAAGAAGTTCATGTGGATCGCGGAGAGCTTGCTTTTGGCCTGCTTGGGGATGGCCCGGTCAAAGATCAGGTCGATGGCGCGAAGAGACGCGACCAGGATCAGGAGCAGAAGAAGGGTATTGAACAGCACGTTTTCCTGGATGACTTCGATGGCTTCGGGCATGGCGCTTCCTTTCTCAGGCGAAAGTCCGTGATGGGACACGCCTGTGGACGAGGTTAGTCACTTCATGCCCATTGTAGAGGAAGCCCGCTCATTTGGCAAGCCCTTGAAATCGCGCGCATAGTGCGGTATTCTCAAAAGTGGTGGCTTTGGAAAGGAGGAGATGGCATGCCTGGCTATACGATGCACCTGGCGGAGGCTTCACAGCTTTTGCCGAAACTGGGAAAATACTATCCGGTGGCGGATCCGGTGTGGCGGAATCGCTTTCTGATCGGAACACTCCTGCCGGACACCAAGATCCGGGAGGGGAAGCAGTATACGCATTTCTGGAATCCGGACGATCTCGTGCGGCTTGCGAGAGCACCGGAGATGGCCCGCTTTTACCGGAAATACGGCGCGCGTCTGGAGGAGCCCTGTATGCTTGGCTACTGGGCGCATCTTTATCTGGACACCTGCTATGTGAACAGCTACTGGCCGTCCATGCTGACCTTTTACGATGAAAATGGTCGGGAGTCGGACCGGATGGATGAGATCCGGCAGGTGCGGATCGCCAAAAGTGGGGAGCTGGTCCCGGTCGGTCGTTTTTACTCGGTCGACTACTACTATGGCGATTACAACCGGATGAATGGGTACTTTTTCGGAAAATATCCGATCGAGGTTCCGGTCTGGGATGAGGACCTGGATCCGGGCATGGAGGAGGTCGAGATCCGGCACATGCACCGGGTGCTAGGCGAGATGGAGCAGCTGGTCGCGTCGCTCCCTGCGACAAAGGAGGAGGGAGTGCGTCAGGCGGAGCAGGCGAAGGCCTTTGACGTCCCGGATTTTGACCGGTTTATCATGGAGAATGGGAAGGAGTTCCTGAAGGCCCTGGAAGAGTACCGGGCAGATCGGGAAGGTTTTGTGCAGAATCACAGCAAAACCAAATGACGTGTATCAGAATTCATACAATTTTCACAGTTGGCAAATTGACGGCTTTTTCATATGAACCTAAAATAAGACGTGACAGTAAGTGACTCCGGCATTCTTACATGGAGTTGCGACACGTAGAATCGTGTTCCCCCGGAGGGGAGGAATACAGAAAGGCGAGGTGACATATGAGAAAGTTCACGAGAAGAAACTTCCTGAAGGGCAGTGCTGCCGGCGCGGCCATTCTGGGAGCGGCAGCGACCTTTGGCACTTCCGTATTTGCCGATGAGGAGACGGCAGAAGAGGGAGCAGGGCATGAACTCTGCGTGGCTGTTTGAGAAGCACACCGTCGAGTATTCCAAGGGCGGCACGGTTGCCGAGGATTGGTTTGGCGATGACCCGGAGGGCTACGCCATCCCGACGAGCGAGGTCAGAGGAGGCCCGCCGATGTAAAAGCATCGGAATAACGGAGAGTGAAAGGCTTCGCAGTAAAAGGCTTGGCAAGGAAAGTCTTTGCCTTGTAAATGAGTGAAACGAAAGACGAAGGGCATGCTGAGGCCGGAAGGCACGAGGCGTGTCCTTTTTCGTAAAGCGATATATATTGCAGGAAACACCGTATTGGTGGTAAAATATACATAGAACGCGCTTTAAGGAGCGGGAGAAGACATGAAGACACAGAAAAAATGGACATCCTATGGCGAGATTTTCAATGCGATCGTATCCGTCATCAGCCACGATTACGCAGGAGGCGAGCGCCTCGGCGACCGGAATATCCCTTTTGTCGGAGCCAGGCTGGCGCTGACCAATTCCCGCTATTATCACGGGGACGATGCGATGTTTTTCCACGATGCCAGGCAGTATCTGGGAGCTCTGGGCGACCCGAACCTGCGGGTATGGAAGGCAGACGCCGATCCCATCCGGGACTGGGAGATCGGGATTCGCGAAAGAGCCTGCGAGGACGGCCTTTTTGTGACGGAGGCCGCCATGGGAAGCGGGTTCGAGCCGGGTGATGAGATTCTTAGGATCGATGATTCCGAAATCTCTGAATTCCGGAAGGGGGCCCGCCGGTATCAGCTGTACGGTGAGACGCCGGAAAGGGAAAACTGGGATTTCTTCCTGCGGTACGCGAAAAAAGTAGAGGTTCTCCGGGACGGGGAGACGCTTGTGGTCAAGCCGAAGCACTTCCCGGCTGATGGCAGCGCATGGAAGGCAAGCCTGAGGCAGGCAAACCCGAGGCAGGCAAGCCCGAGGCAGATGACCGAAATTTTCCGATCCATGATGGATGCGGGGGTTTCCTATCTGCGGCTGGATGACCTTCCGGACGAGGAGACAATGGCTAAGAGGCTTTCCGCAGCTCTTCCCGATGAAGGAAAGGACACCCGGCCGGGTGAGAAAAAGCGCCTGATCCTGGACCTCCGATGCTGTGAGGGCGGAGACATAAGCGGGATCGTACCGCTCGTTCCGTACCTGATTGACCGGCCGATGTCCCCGGCGGAATTCATGGGAGAGCTGGGGCTGTATCTGCGTTATTCGCACAAAAATGTCCTGCGGATGGTCTGCGAGCTGGAGATGGAGCGGGACGGACAGAGCCAGGATCTTCAGGAGGAGTACAACGCTGAGATCGGAAGAATCCTAAGTCTGAAGGGTAAGGGCTTTGTATGGGAGCCGGCGGAGCTGCCGGAGGAATGGTATCGGACGGTGCAGCCGTGCGGCCCGGAGGAGGTCATCGTGCTCGCTGATATCGGATGCCGCGCTGCGGGAGAGCTTCTCTGCCGGATGGCGGCACGCTCGCCCCGCGTGGTGACGATGGGCCGCGCAACCTGCGGTGACAGCGATTACCAGGAGGAGCGGGTGATATCCTTTGAGGATGATATCTTTTTTGCCTATCCGATGGGTATGACGAAGGAGGCATGGGAAGGAAACGGGATCCTGCGGGGCGGTGCGCCGGTGCAGGTGGAGATCCCGTGGACCCCTGAGGAGATCAGGCAGGACGTGGTCCTGGAAAGAGCCATTGCCTGGAAAGCATGACATAAAGCGCACATAAGAATCCAGGTGCAGCGCTTTTGGGGGAGAAGAAAGCGTGAAACCCGGAAAGAAAACAGATACGTTTCCCTGGTAAGATACTCTTGATTAACCAGAGTTCTTGACCACGGAAGCAGGAGGGGAGATCATGAATATCATCGGGACACTGGGACCGAGCTGCTGCGAGACACAGGTTCTTCATGAGATGTTCGTAGCAGGGATGGACGGCATGCGCCTGAATCTGTCTCATTGTAATTTAAAAGACCGGGCGGGCTGGATCGCGAATCTGCACGAAGCAGCCAGGGAGGCGGAAATTGAGCCGCTTCTGATCATGGATATGCAGGGGCCGGAGCTTCGGATCGGCGTGATGGATCAGGAGCTGGAGCTGCTGGAAGGAATGGAAATTTCTCTCGGAGACCGTGACCTGGGGGCAGGAATTCCTGTCTGTGAAGATATCCTGAGTCAGATCCGTCCCGGGCAGGAGATCCTTTTAGACGATGGAAAAATCCTGCTGATGTGCACGGATGTGGAGGAGACCTGTCACGCGCTCGTGGTGCGTGGGGGGCATCTCTCCAGCCGGAAGAGCATCGCTCTGCCGGGAACGGTGGTTTCGATGCCTGCCGTGACCGACGATGACAAGATGAATATCCGTGAGGCTTTAAAGTACGGGGTGACAGGCGTCATGCAGCCATTCGTACGGGGGCCGGAGGACCTGATTACCCTCAGGAAAGAGCTTGAGATGGCCGGCGCCGGGGAGCTTAAGGTGTACGCAAAGATCGAGAACCAAAAGGGAATGGAGCAGCTTTCCGAGCTTCTGCCCTTTGCCGATACGATCGTGATCGCCCGCGGAGACCTGGGCAATGCGATGCCTCTGTGGATCCTGCCGGCTGCGCAAAAGGAGATCGCCGCTGTGTGCCGTGAGGCGGGAAAGCCTTTCATGGTGGCAACCGAGCTTTTAAGCTCGATGATCCACAGCGCGGTGCCGACCCGTGCCGAGGTATCCGATATTTTCAATGCGATCCTGGATGGCGCTGATTCGCTCATCGTCACAGGCGAGACAGCTGTCGGCGAGCACCCGGTGGATGTCATCCGCTACCTGACCAATACCGCACTGGCCGCAGAGATGTACCTGGAGCGGAAGGACAAAGAAGGGGAGCCAGTATAAAGCGGATCGCAAAAATGAGGACGCCGGGCGAGCAAAAAAGAACGGCAGGTCTGCATAAAGGATGCCGGGCGAGCAAAAAAGAACGGCAGGTCTGCATAAAGGATGCCGGGTGAGCACCTGGTATTTCGATCATGAGGAAAGCTTTCCGGCGATTGCCGGCAGCGATATATATTTTTGCCCGTAAAAGGGCAGAGGGAGGAATTATGAAGAAGATGAAGAGGGCACTGATGGGCCTTGTCATGGCAGCCATGCTCATCACGAGCGTGACCGGCTTGGGAGCTCTTGCCGAGGGCGAGACGGCCGGGGCAGCTTTAGGCGATGGTCTCATGGTATCCGAGACAGCAGAGGTCTCCCAGCATGTGGGCGTCAGCATCTCCCAGCCGGAGAAGGTTGTGGCAGAGGACGACGAGACCCCGGTCCTGATCCAGGTCAGCAACGCGGACCCGAACGGCGAGGCCGTGAAGGTGCGTCTCGCGCTGTATGACGGCGAGAACGACGGAATGGGTCACTACACCGAGATGGCTGTCGCGAAGATTGCTAATATGATAGAGAAAAAGGACGATATGGATCCGACCGTCGTCGGCGAGCTGAAGCTGGCGGGCGAGCCGGAGATCGTCGTGACCGAGCATGAGGATGAGATCAACCGGTACTTAAGCGTAGAGGTTCCGGCCGGAACGACCGCCTCCATGCTGCTGAAGTTCCTCATGGCGGACGGCGAGGAGATCGCGATCGTTCCGATCCTTGTGGATGAGACTGCTTTTTCCTATACCGAGCTGTCGGATGCCGTGATCATCTCCGGACTGGAAGGCTCCGAGGCGATGGATGCTAAGACCAAGGCGGAAGAGGCGGAGGCTTCCGAGGAAGCTGCTGAGACAGAAGCTATGACGGAGGCCATGACTGAGGCCGAAGAGATGGCAGATGACGACCAGACGGCAGGGACTTATGAGCCGGGTTATGAGCCCGCTCCCGACGGCATGACCGAGGAAATGACCGAGGCGATGGATGCTGAGACCGAGATGGTCGAGACGGAGATGGCCGATGACATGACGGATGATGCGATGGCGGATGACGCAATGGCCGATGATGCGATGGTACCGGTCGAGGGTGAGCTTGCCATGTTTATGGCTGCTATTCCGGATGCTGACACCGATGGCGGCGTGACGGGCCTGACCCAGGATGTCATGTGCGAGCCGTATGCGGGGGACATCACTCCTGCGGACAAGACCATGGCCATGGACGCAGAAGGCTATGCCTCTGTTTCGATCCAGTTCAGCAACCAGTCCGGTTTCCCTTATACGAATGTAGTCCTGATTGACAAAGCAGCCGGAGCAATGGGCGTGGTAAACACCAAGGCAAGCACGGGAGCAACGACCCATTTCGAGTTCAGCGATAATGACTCTCTGGAGGTCGTGCTGGTAGACGCAGATGGTATGCAGACCACCCTGCAGGAAGGCGCGGATTATACCATTGATTATGACATGGCCCGTGTATATACCGAGGGCGACTGGAACGGAACGACCGAGTGGAGCAGCAGCCCGATGGGCGCTGAGGCATTCCGCCTGGTCATGTCTGAGTACATCGTCCTGAAGGACGGAGAGTCGATCCTGGTCACGTTTGATGTCAACTTCCCGGAGGGAACTGAGAATGAGGCAGTTGCCTACAATACCGTCGGTGCACGTTATCACGTCGAGGACGCGAATGCCACGATGGAAGCTGTCAAGTCCGGCATCACC
>CAMOGO010000003.1 GCA_946614075.1 uncultured Lachnospiraceae bacterium
GTGTACCAGGCGATGTGCTTACGCATCTCGCGGATGCCGATATACTCCCCCTTCCACTCCAGCTGCATCTGCATATGCCGCAGGATCATCTCATAAATCTCCTGCCTGGAGGGGCGTGCGGGGATCTCCTTTCCCTCGAGCGCCGCCGCGATCTCGCGGAACAGCCAGGGATTCCCCTGGGCGCCGCGGGCGACCATGACACCGTCGCACCCGGTCTCCTCCTTCATCCTCTGCGCATCCTCTGCGGTCCAGATATCTCCGTTTCCGATCACGGGGATCGAGACAGCCTCCTTCACCTGCCGGATGATGTCCCAGTCGGCCTTCCCGGAGTAGAACTGCTCACGGGTCCTGCCATGCACGGCGATCGCCGCCACGCCGGCAGCCTCGGCCCGCTTCGCGATCTCCACCGCGTTGACCTCGTCATCGTTGAAACCTTTACGGATCTTGACCGTCACAGGCTTCGACGCACCTTTTACCATCTCCTGCAGGATCTCCTGCGCCAGAGCCGGTTCCCTCATTAAAGCAGAGCCCTCATGGTTATTCACTACCTTGGGGACCGGACAGCCCATATTAAAATCAACCCAGTCGCAATCCTGCTCCCTGCAGACCTTCTCTGTCATAGCCCGCATGAGGGGCGGTTCCGAGCCGAAAAGCTGGATCGCCGCCGGTCTTTCCTCAGGCAGGATCCTCATCAGAGCGTCCGAATTTTTATTCCGGTAAAAAATCGCCTTTGCGCTCACCATCTCGGTGACGGCACCACCGCAGCCTTGTTCGCGGCATAGTAAACGAAATGGCAGGTCTGTGACACCTGCCATCGGGGCGAGAAGAACCGGTGGCTCGATCTGAACCGTTCCAATCATCAAAGCCATGGGTATTCCTCCCAGCAATTTCTTTTATCAAAGTGCGGAGTTCTCATACCGCACATCATTCGTCCTCTCCCAGATAAAAGGTCCGGTAGAAAAGCTCCAGCGAGCGGAAGAGTTCCTCCTTGTCCCTCTGGATCTCCCGGATCTTTAAGCCGCTGCCGATCTCATCGAAGGTGACGTCCGTCTCCTCAGCGGACACCTGAAACTGCAGCCGGCCCTCCTCGTCAAAGTAAAGGATGAGGATCCCGCCGACGTCCTCCGTAAACAGAACGCACAGGATCTGCAGCTCTTTGCGTACCTCCTCCGGCAGAGAGGAGAAGTCCGGGTTCATGTAAAACTTCTTTTCGTACGAATTCGCTCCGCACAAAACCTTTGTCTCATCCATAGTCTATCCTTTATCCCAAGTCTGTCCTTTATCCCAGGAAAGGAAGCTTCCCCTGGCGCCACAGCACGTAAAAGGCGGACGCCGCCAGAAGCAGCAGGAAAACCCCTGCAAAAACCAGAAGCAGTGCCGGAATCACAGCGCTCTCCTCGGAGCGGCCGCGGTGGAAACGATAATACCCGTTCACCAGGTCCAGAATGGCACCCGCCACAAAGACGATCGGGAAAGCCCAGGCTCTGTTCTCCACGTCCATGAACGCGTAGACGCTGAGGCCTACGACCAGGATACACAGGACGATATGGAACAGGTCCAGACTGACCTTTTTTCTATGCGGATTTCGTTTCCACCTAGCCTCCATCTGTTTGCCTTCCTTACTTTGCTTCGCTTCACTTTACTTTGCTTCACTTTACTTTGCTTCATGAAAGCATACGCGTCGCTTCGTAGCCTGCGGCTACTCTCGCGCCGCTTACAATCAATAATTCCCCAGAGTCGCGACCATGACCGCCTTGATCGTATGCATGCGGTTCTCCGCCTCGTCAAAGACCAGAGACTGCGGTCCCTCCAGGACCTCCTCGGTGACCTCCTTGCCGCGGACGGCCGGCAGGCAGTGCAGGAATACCGTGGTATCCTTGCCCGTCATGGCCATCATCTCGGCGTTGACCTGATAAGGCTTCAGGATCGCGATACGCTCGGCTGCCTTGTCCTCCTCGCCCATCGATGCCCACACGTCGGTGTAGATCACATCCGCGCCGGCGACGCAGGAAAGCTCATCACTGATCGTGATGGTGCTGCCGCTCTCGGCCGCATAGGTGTGGCAGAGCTCGACCAGCTCCTCGGACGGCCAGAGGCTCTTCGGAGCCAGGATGGTGAAATTCACGCCGACCTTGCTCATGCCGATCATCAGGCTGTTGGCCATATTGTTCCGGCCGTCTCCGACATAGACGAAATTCAGGCCCTTCACATAGCCAAAATGCTCATACATCGTCAGCAGGTCAGCCAGGATCTGCGTCGGGTGGAAATCATCCGTCAGGCCGTTCCAGACCGGTACTCCGGCGTACTTCGCCAGCGTCTCCACCGTCGAATGCTTGAAGCCGCGGAACTCAATGCCGTCAAACATACGGCCTAAGACTCTCGCGGTATCCTCTACGGTCTCCTTGTGGCCGAGCTGGATATCCTCACGTCCCAGATACTCCGGGTGTCCGCCCTCATCCAGGCAGCCTACCGTAAAGGAGCTGCGGGTGCGGGTCGAGGGCTTCTCAAAGATCAGCGCGATATTTTTCTTATGCAGGCTGTCTCCGGTGATGCCCTGTTTCTTTTTTTCCTTCAGATCCTTGGCCAGCTTTACCAGGTAGATGATCTCATCGGGCGTGTAGTCCTTTAAAGTGATAAAATTTCTTCCATGCAGATCTTCCTTGATGCCCATTTTTTATCCTTTCCTTGCCGCCAGCTCAGCGCGATGGCGGTTCATCAGATTGTTGATACGCTCGGTCGGGCTCAACAGCTCACTGATCGAGGCGTCATGATTCAGCGAGTCGATCATCAGGGCAATGTACTTGCTCATATCGACATTTACATAGTAAGGCTTTGACAGAAGCTCGGGCGTCTGATAGACCAGGTTCGTCGTCAGGACGCGGTCGATCAGGCCATTCTCGTAGCACTCGTCAAATTTATCCAGGCCGTTCGTAAAGAGGCCAAACGTCGTGCAGGCGAAAACCTTGCTCGCCTTGCGGCGCTTCAGCTCCTTGGCAACATCGAGAATGCTGTCGCCGGAGGAGATCATATCGTCGATCACGATCACAGCCTTGCCCTCGACATCCGAGCCGAGGAACTCATGAGCCACGATCGGGTTGCGGCCATTGACCACGCGGGTGTAGTCGCGGCGCTTGTAGAACATACCTACGTCAAGGCCAAGGACATTGGCGAAGTAAACGGCACGGTTCATCGCGCCCTCATCCGGGCTGATGATCATCATGTGATCACTGTCGATCACCAGATCCGGCTCTGCGCGAAGCAGGTATTTCAGGAACTGATAGGTCGGCATGACGGTCTCAAAGCCATGCAGCGGGATCGCGTTCTGGACACGCGGATCATGCGCGTCGAAGGTGATGATGTTCTTGACGCCCATGCGTACGAGCTCCTGCAGTGCCAGTGCGCAGTCAAGGGACTCACGGCCTGCGCGGCGATGCTGACGGCTCTCATACAGGAAGGGCATGATGACATTGATTCTCTTTGCCTTTCCTCCTACTGCCGCGATGATACGCTTCAGGTTCTGGAAATGATCGTCCGGTGACATGTGGTTGACAATACCGGCCATTTTGTAGGTCAGGCTGTAATTGCAGACATCCACCATCAAGAAAAGATCGTCGCCCCGGACCGAATCCAAAAGCTCGCCCTTGCCCTCACCAGAGCCAAACCGCGGGAGCTTGGTCTTGACGATATAGGAATCTCTCTCGTAGCCGCTGAACGTGATGCTGGACTTGTGCTCATGCTCACGCTCGTGACGCCACTCGACGAGATAATCGTCGACCTTCTTTCCCAGCTCCATACAGCCCTCCAGGGGCACCAGGCCCAAAGGTCCAACCGGGATCGTACTGAAATAATCTTTCTCGCTTCTCAACTTTTCCTACCTCCGTTAATGCTGGGTTTTCAGACTATCTAAGGAAACGCTAGTCTCCTGCCCGCCCAGATTTTTTCGTAATCGAATGTCCTCCCCCAACAGCTCCAGAGTCTGATAGCTGCCAATCAACCGCGATAAAATCCTCTCTGTATAAAATTCCGTCAGCCCCTTGAGGTCAAAGTTGCTTGAAATCACGCAGGCCCTCCCCGCATTCAGACGCTCGTTCAGGCAATTGAACAGCTCCGCGTCGGAGAAGGAATTGTGAAACTCGGTTCCCAGGTCATCAATGATGAGCAGATCACTCTCAAAAAGTCTCCGGTAAGCAGGCTCCCATTCCGGCTTTTTCAGGCTTTCAAAACGATATCCCCGGATCGTTTCCATCATTTCAGACGCTGTCACGTAGCAGACTCCCACTCCTTTTTTGAGGAGCTCTGCCGCGATACAGTGGGTAAAAAAGGTTTTGCCGGTTCCCGGCGGTCCGATGAGCAGGAGATTGCCTGGCTGCTCCTCGAAATCCTCTGTGTATTTGGTCAGCTTCACGAATATCCGGTGCATGTATTCGCGGGTGGTCTCGCCCTCGCGGTTCACCGGCACGGTATCGTCATAATACCTTTCCGTGTAGGTTTCAAAATTTTCCAGCTTCAGAAGGCGGTCCAGACTGGACTCGTTCCGGTAGACCTCCGCCTCGAGGCGGTTAAAGCACCGGCACTTTTTCTGCCCGATATAGCCGGTGTCACTGCATTCCGCGCAGGTCCACTGCGGATCGGTGTAGCCGGCCGGGTATCCCTTTCCGGCCAAAAGCCGCACTCTTTGCTCCCGCAGAATGGCGATCTGCTCTCGGCAGCGCTCCTTCTCCTCGCTTTGCTTCCTGAGGGCGGCCTTTGCGGCGGCCAGATTCAGACCCGCCAGCTCCTCGTCCAGCTCGGACAGCACCGGGATGACCCGGTATACCTCCCTCTGGTGCTCCGCCTGCAGAGTGTAGGCTCTCGCCTTTCTCCGATCATACTCCTGCATGATCCGGCGGTATTGTTCATTGTTCAAAGCCACTTTCTTTAGTCCTCCCGGTTTTTCCGGCGGATTGCCTCCATCAGTGCGTCGTAATTGTATTCACGCTGTTTGAAATTGTGGAAACTGTTGGAATAGGATCCCTTCGGGACTTGCGTCTTCGGATCCTTGTCCCGCGCTGCCTTTTCCGACTCGGACTTCGCGCGGTGGGCTTCATCGAGTGCCCGGATGTCTTCTATGCTTTTGACGCCGGCCTGATGCCAGCCGCTCAGGATCCCATTCGTGTACTCGTAATTGGCATCCTGGCTCTTGGTCTGCCGGAAGGTCCTGCGGATCGCCTCCCGGATCAGGTTCATGGAGAAGCCGTACTCATACAGCCACCGGTCCATAAATTCCTTCTGGTACTGATTGACGGTGCGGTTTCCGGTCGGGATCCCGTACTCCTTCATGATCTCGTAGTACTCCGGGACATTCAGACTGCCTTCCCGTCTGGCCTCCTCAACCGTCGTGATCCCCTTTTCATGCCAGTCGAGGGCGATCTTCTCAAAGTACCGGAAGCTTTCCAGATAGCGCTTTCCTTTGCGCTGCGCCCGGTCGACGCAAAGCTCCAGCAGGTAATTCAGGACATCGTAGTTCATCCCGAGCTTGTCGTAGAGATAGACAAGACGCTCAAACTGTGTGGAGCTGAGCCCATTCTCCGTATAGACGGAGAACTCATGCACCAGATTCCGGAAGCCTTCCTCCCGCATGACCTCGTCGTGCCGGGATCTCTCCTCCGCCTGTGCCTGCCGGGTGGATGTCTGTCCGGCCAAGGCCTGCGCTGTCTGCGATGTCTGCTGCGCTGCCCTCGTCTGCTCTGTCCTGACGGGCAGCTCCTCGTCGGCTTCGGAAGTCATCAGCACGACCTCCGAGACCACGCCGCCCTCCCGGTTCACACAGATCAGGCCAGCCTCTTCCCAGAAGGAAAACGCCCGCTCGACCTTATTCTCCGTCTCGTCCAGGGCATCGCAGAGATCACTGAACTGGAAGCCTTCCGCGTCCTCCTCGGCGATCCTCAGCAAAAAGAGATACACCTTGACGAAATCGCCACGCGCCTCCACCATATATTCATCCACAAAGGTGCAGAACAGCTGCCGGCAGAGCTCGCTTCTGCCGCTTTTTTCTGCGCCGGCCAGACTGACCTTCATCCTTTTCACCGCCTTTCGATAGCAGGAGACAGTATAGCACATCGACCTTTTCCCGACAATTGACAAAAGGACGAAAGCCGTTATCCACATTTCGGACTTGCTTTTTTGTGGATATTGTGGATAAAGTGGATAAATCCGGAAACCATTGTGTTTACTGGAGTTTTTCAAATGGACTATCCACACGCCTGATTCGGCCGGATTGTTGATAATTATGTGGATAATGTGGATAACTTACGCCTCAACCAGCTTTTCGCCCACTTTGACGATATCTCCCGCACCCATAGTTATCAACAAATCCCCTTCCCGGCAATTTTCACGAAGGAAATCCTCCGCCTCCTCGAAGGTGGGACAGTAGTACGCCGAGACGCCTTTGTCCTTTAAGAGCTTCACGATATCGTCGGAGCTGACGCCAAGTGTATCGGTCTCGCGCGCCGGGTAGATCGCCGTCAGGACCACCTCATCCGCCAGGGACAAGGCATCGGCAAACTCCGGAAGGAGAGCCTTTGTCCGGCTGTAGGTATGCGGCTGGAAAGCGCACCAGAGCTTTCTCTTCGGGATTTTGCGGGCCATGGTCAGAGTGGCCTCGATCTCGTCCGGATGGTGTGCGTAGTCGTCATAGACGGAGACGCCGCCCATCATGCCCTTCTTCTGGAAGCGACGGTCAACGCCCGTAAAATGAGCGAGGCCCTTTGCGATCTCTTCCTTGGTAAAGCCCATATCCTCGGCCAGTGCCACAGCGGAAAGCGCATTCGTCACATTATGCTCGCCGGGTACGCGAAGGGAAACGCGTCCCCAGGGCTCGTCTTTTTTGATCACGTCAAAGGACGCGCAGGCGTGATCGTCATAGACGACGTTTTCTGCCCGGTAATCGTATTCTCCCTCTCCCATGCCGAAGGTCACCACGCGGGCCTTCAGATCCTTTGTCATCTCATCCAGATTCTCGATATCGCCATTAATGACCAGAAGGCCATCCTCCGGCAGAAGCTCCTCAAACCGGCGGAAGGAATGCCGGATGTCGTCCAGATCCTTGAAGAAATCCAGATGATCCTCCCGGATATTCAGGATGATCTCCTTGGTCGGGAAGAAATCCAGAAAGCTGTTGGTGTACTCGCAGGCTTCGGTGATAAAGGTCTGGGACTGGCCGATGCGGATATTGCCGCCGATGGTCGGAAGCATGCCGCCGACGGAAATCGTCGGGTCTGCGCCTGCTGCGATGGCGATCTCGGAGATCATGGAGGTTGTCGTCGTCTTGCCGTGGGTTCCGGCGATGGCGACAGCCGTCTCGTAGTTTCTCATCAGCTGTCCGAGAAGCTCGGCGCGGGAAAGCATCGGGATCTTCTTCTCCACTGCTGCAGCAAACTCCGGATTGTCCGGATGGATGGCTGCTGTGTAGACCACGACATCGATGTCATCCGTGATATTGGCCGCACACTGTCCGATCTGGATCACAGCGCCTTCTTCCTCGAGACGCTCGGTCAGTAAAGACCCCTTTGCATCCGAGCCGCTGACCGTAAAAGCCTTGCGGAGCAGGACCTCTGCGAGTCCGCTCATGCTGATGCCGCCGATTCCGATAAAGTGTACATGGACCGGCTCCTGAAAATGGATTTGATATGACATATCGTTCCTCTAAAGTTGGTTTATGAAAGCGGGCTGACGCACCGCTATGGTTTTATTCTTTGATCGCCGCGATGATGGCAGGCACGAACTGCTTTTTCCGGGATACGACGCCGTCCAGGACAGCCCTGTGGTCCTCCACGGTGCAGCCCGGGAAGGCCATCTCGAGAAGCTGGTCCGCCGGCTCGCCGTCGCAGATAACCTCGCTCTTTTCGTCCATGATGCTGGTCATGATCAGGTAGACATAGTCCATCCCGCTGGATCTGTGGTTTTCCACCAGGTATTTTGTCATCCGCCCCTTAAGAGCTTCCATCTCGTCCGTGAGGACGGAGCTGATCTGTCCGATGCCGATGCGCTTGCCCTCGACATTAAATACCTTATAGTCCTGGAAGAAGATCTCCGCGTCCTTTTTCCCGTCCAGGTTGCTGCCTGCCGAGAACATCTGCTTGGAGTATTTTTCCAGGTCGATCCCGCAGATCGCGGCGAGAGCCTCAGCCGCTTTGCGGTCCTTTTCCGTGCAGGTCGGAGACCGGAACAAAAGGGTGTCGGAAATGATCGCGCTCACGAGGAGACCTGCGATTTTCTCCGGGATTTCGATCTTGTTTTCGCAGTACATCTCATAGATGATGGTGGCCGTGCAGCCTACAGGCTGATTCCGGAAGAAGACCGGATTCATCGTCTCCAGGCTTCCGATGCGGTGATGATCAATGATCTCCAGGACATCCGCGCTGTCGACGCCGTCAACGGCCTGCGTTCTTTCATTGTGGTCTACCAGGATGACCTCTTTTCCGTGCATTCCGAGGAAGTCACGGCGGGAGATCAGGCCGCAGTATTTCCCATCCGCATCCGTGACCGGGAAGTACCGGTGTCTCTTGCTGGACATGACCTCCTTGACCTTCTCGGTGTAGTCATCCTGCCGAAAGCTTAAGACATTGCTGGTCATCATAAAGCGGATCGGCATGCTCTGGTGGATGAAACGGGTCGCCGTGTAGGTGTCAAAATCGGTCAGGATGATCTTGCAGCCCGCCTGCTCCGCCATGTGCCGGATCGTCTTGGATAAAGGCGCGCCGGCGCACAGGATCAGACAGCCGGCCTTCATGTCGATGGCGCAGATCTGGCACTCGTAGCGGTTTCCGAGCATGACGATGTCGCCCGGCTCTACGTACGTTTCCAGAAGATCCAGGTTGGTTGCCGCCACGAGGACCTTGCCCTGCTCAAAGCAGTCGTTCTCGTCACCGACCACCATCCGTCCCTCCAAGGCGCTGACGATATTGTGGTAGGGCGTCTTCGCAACCGACAGGATATCGTTGCGGTAGATATTCATGTAGGAGTTCGCGATATCACCGATGGTGATGAGTCCCTCGACCCGGTTCTCCTCGTCTACGACGGCCAGGGTCACGCGGCTGTCCTGGGACATCATTTTCCAGGCTTCCTTCAGGGACAGATCCCGCGATACGCCGTGCGATGTACGCAGCTCGATATCGGACACCTGCGTCTGGATGCTGTTGACCAGTCTGGGCATCGGCGCATCAAACCGGCGCAGGACAAACTCCGTCTCCGGATTGATATAGCCGGCACGGCACGGGACATAATTCTTCCCCGTCAGTCTGTGCTTCAAGTCCGCGTAGGCAATCGCGGAGCAAATGGAATCCGTATCCGGATTCTTATGCCCGATTACCAGGATTTCTTTGTTCTTTTTTGGAATTTTCTCCCCTAACATAGCACATCTCCCCCATAAAAGGCCCTATTTCGGCCAAGCGTGCTGTGGTAAACCAAGTTCCTCTAAAAAACGCTGTTCTGAATATCCCTGCTGCCACTGTCGCTGTAGCAATTGTTCTCCGATGATCGGTTCCGACTATTCGTTTCAAAATGTTCGGTTCCGAATGTTCGGTTCCAAATGTTAGTTTCTGCCGTTTCCGGCTGCCTTTGTGGTCTCGGCCTCAGTCTCCTCGGTGGTTTCCTCGGTCGTTTCCTCAGTTGTCTCCTCGGTGGTTTCCTCAGTCGTCTCCTCGGTGGTTTCCTCGGTCATTTCCTCGGTCATCTCTTCGGTCATTTCCTCGGTCATTCCCTCCGTCATCTCCTCAGTCATTCCCTCGGTCTCGGCCATGGTTTCCTCGGCTGCGCTCTCCTCCGGAGCCGCGGTCGTCTCCTCACGAAGAACACCCGCCAGATCCTCGACGATCATATCCGTCGCCTCGGTGTAATCCGGCAGTCCGGCCAGGTATGCATCCCGCTGATTCTTGACCGTCACGCCGATCGCCACGGCGATAGCTGCCACGATCACGAGAACAATCGCCCAGGTCAGGATCTTCTTCGCCTTCTTGGCGCGCTTTTCCTTCGCGATCGTCTCCTTGCGGTTTGCCTTCGCCTTCTTGTACTCATTCATTTTTTCAACACTCATGATTTATTCCTCCCCGTATCCGTCCGGATTATTACTCTGCCAGCGCCAGGAATCCGCGCACATGTCTCTTAAGTTCTTTTCCGCCTTCCAGTGAAGCTCCCTCTCCGCCTTGGACGGATCTGCGTAACAGGTCGCGATATCGCCTGCCCGGCGCGGCTTGATCCGGTACGGGATCTTGACTCCGCTTTCTTCTTCGAAGGTTTTCACGACATCCAGGACACTGTAGCCGTGTCCGGTGCCAAGGTTGTAAATGTAGACGCCGCCCGGTGCGTCTGCAATGTGGTCCAGGGTGCAGACATGGCCCTTCGCCAGGTCCACCACATGGATGTAGTCGCGCACTCCGGTCCCGTCCGGCGTATCATAGTCGTCGCCAAATACGCCAAGCTCCTCGCGCTTTCCGGTCGCAACCTGCGTGATATAGGGCATCAGGTTATTCGGGATGCCGCGCGGGTTCTCGCCGATGATACCGCTCTCATGCGCACCGATCGGGTTGAAATATCTCAGAAGGACGATCCGCCAGTCAGGCAGCTCCTTTATGAGGTCCATCAGGATATCCTCGATCATGAGCTTGGTACGTCCATACGGATTGGTAGCGCTGCGTGGGAAATCCTCCCGGATCGGGACTGTCTTGGGAACACCGTAGACCGTCGCGGAGGAGGAAAATACCAGCTGCTTCACGCCAAACTCGCGCATCGCCTCGATCAGATTGATCGTGCTTCCCAGGTTATTGTGGTAGTACTCGAGCGGCTTTTCCACCGACTCTCCGACCGCCTTCAGACCGGCAAAATGAATGACCGCGTCGATGGATTCCTGCCGAAAAACGGCAAAGAGGTCTTCGCGGTCCAAAAGATCAACCTGATAAAATTTTACCGATCTGCCCGTAATCTTCTCCACCCTACGGACAGCCTCCCGGCAGGAATTGGCAAGGTTATCCACTACAACAACCTCGTACCCCCGCTCCAGGAGCTCTACGCATGTATGACTTCCAATATAGCCGGCTCCGCCTGTGACTAATACAGACATACAGATTCCTCCACTTTTCAGTAATGATTCTTTTATAATTTACACTCATTCCCGGAGATTTGCAAGCGAAAGTTAGCGTGCCGGAAAAGAGCCCTCATGGAACGAAAAAGCTGCCGCATTTTCATGCGGCAGTCCTTCTTAATCTGTATCTTTGTACTTTAGGCGACGGCCTCCATGCCTACCTGGAAGGCCTTGAGGTTCAGCTCGACAAAAGCGGGCTTGACGTTAGCGCGGATCGCTGCGTCCCAGTCGAGGTCCTCGAGCTTCATCGTCTTGACGAGAGCGCCGAGGAGAACGATATTCATAGCCTTCGGGTTTCCAAGACCGGTTGCGATCTCGTTAGCCTTTAAGACCTTGGTGTTGGCGATAGCCTGGATGCGCTCGATCACATCCTCCGGATACTTCTGTGCGCCGGAGAGGGTCGAAGCGGTCGGAATCCGGTAATCGTTGACAACGATGGTGCCGTCCGGCTTCAGGCTGTCCGCATAGCGCAGAGCTTCCATAGCCTCGAAGGAGACCAGGATGTCTGCGGAGCCCATACCGATGATGGGGGAATAGACCTTCTTGCCGTAGCGGACCTGTGTGGTGACGGAACCGCCTCTCTGGCTCATTCCGTGGATCTCGGACATCTTGACGTCATAGCCGGCCTCTACCAGTGCGTAGGAGAGGATCTTGGAGGCAAGGATGGTTCCCTGGCCGCCGACGCCGCATAACAGAACATTCTTTACATCTGACATCTTACTTTACCTCCCTTGCAATGGCTCCGACCGGGCAGACCTGTACGCAGACGTCACAGCCTACGCAGGAAGTGCGGTCGATGGAAACCTTCTTTGTTGCCGCGTCGAAGGAAAGGGCCGGGCAGCCGGTTCCGATGCAGGAGCGGCAGCCGATGCACTTGTCGTGATCGACAGCGTTCACAGCCTTGTAGTTTCCGAACTCTTCCTTGTCCATCTGAGAAAGCTTCTTCAGGACGCAAGGCCAGCGGGTGATCAGGACAGCCGGTCCGTCACAGTTCAGGCCCCAAAGGACGCCTTCCTTGACCTCGTCGAGGTGAAGCGGGTTGATGACGCGGACATTCTTCGCGCCGAGAGCCTTGACGACCTCCTCGATATTGGTCAGGTTTGCAGGCTCACCCTTCAGGTTGAAGCCGGTGCCCGGGTTATCCTGGTGGCCGGTCATACCGGTGATACGGTTGTCCAGGATGATCATGAGAACGTTGCTGTCATTGTAGACAACGTTTAAAAGGCTGGTCATACCGGAGTGGAAGAAGGTGGAGTCGCCCATGACGCCGACCGTCTTCTTGCCGGTTCCGGCGATGTCAAATACCTTCTGCGCACCGTGAGGTACGGAGAAGCCGCCGCCCATATCGAAGGAAGCGTCCTTCGCGTTCAGCGGAGGCATGCCTGCCAGACCATAGCAGCCGATATCGCCGAAAATGACGAAGTTGTTGGCCTTCTGCATCTTGGACAGCTGATAGAACAGACCACGGTGAGGGCAGCCTGCGCACAGTGTCGGCGCACGTCCTGCTACGACGGACTTGTCGTACTCGATGGTCTGAGGCTTGATGCCGAACAGAGCCTCGCGGACGATGTCCGGATTCAGCTCGTCGCAGATCGGAATTTTGGCCTTGCCGATGCAGTCGATGCCGGCAGCCTTGATCTGCTCTTCCATGAACGGATCCAGCTCCTCGATGACATACAGAGTCTCGACCTGAGCTGCGAAATCCTTGATACGTCCCATCGGAAGCGGGTTGGTCAGACCGATCTTCAGGAAGGAAGCACTGTCGCCAAAGACCTCCTTGGCATACTGATAAGCAGCGCCGGCAGCGATGACGCCGATCTTTTTGTCATTCCACTCGATCGGGTTCAGGGCATCGCTCTTGTTGCCGTACTCCTCCATCGCTGCCAGTCTCTCCTCGACCTTGACATGCAGGCGGCGGGAGACAGCCGGGACGGTATCGTACTTATTGTAAGGATTGATGGTGTTGTTCTTGACGTAAGGGATCACCGGGACCTCGGTACGGTCGCCAAGCTCGACGATCGACTTGGAGTGGTCGACACGGGTGGTCATACGCAGCATCATCGGGGTGTCAAACTGCTCGGAAAGCTCTAAGGCGACACGGACGAAGTCCTTGGATTCCTGAGAATCGGAGGGCTCGAGCATACCAATCTTGGAAGCCTTCGCATAGTGACGGTTGTCCTGCTCATTCTGGGAAGAATGCAGGCCCGGGTCATCGGCACAAACGATCATCATGCCGCCCGTAACGCCGGTATAGGCTACGGTGAACATCGGGTCAGCCGCAACGTTCATACCAACGTGCTTCATGGTTGCCATGCAGCGGCCGCCGGCGACACTCGCGCCGATCGTCGCCTCCATAGCGACTTTCTCATTCGGAGCCCACTCGCAGTAGATATCTTTTTTGTACTTCTCTGCGATGTTCTCCAGGATCTCGGTACTGGGGGTGCCGGGATATGCGGAAGCAAAGATCACGCCTGCTTCCCATGCACCACGGGCAATGGCCTCATTGCCGGTCATCAACTGTTTCATGTCCTTTTCCTCCATATAGTCCACCGCACCCCGCTGGCACGGCGCTGATAAAAATTTGTAAAATTTACAAATTTTTTCTACACCCCTATTATAACCCTGCCCCCTGCATTCTTCAAGCACTAAAAAGGCTGTCACCGCAAAAATGCGAAAAACCGCGAACCTTGGCCGCGGGCGGCGAGGTGCCGGCCGAATACCAAGGTTCGCGGTTTTTGTTCAGGATCGGAAGAGCCTCCAGGCGAGGGCCTCCTCCTCGGGTGTATCGAGACTGTTCTGGAAAACGACGGTGCCGGGAGCCTCCTGGTCGTTCTCGAGGTCCTTCTCGCGAAGGCGGCGGCGCATCTCGCGGGCGCAGCCCTCACCTCCATCGTAGATGGCGACATCGGGGCCGGCTACCTTCTCGATCACGGGCCGTACAAAGGGATAGTGCGTGCAGCCGAGGACGATGGCGTCGAGCGGTTTCTCCAGACTGGGGGCGAGGTGTTCCTTCAGGTAAGCCTCCAGCTCTTCGCCTTCCAGCATTCCGCGCTCGATGAACTCCATCAGGCCCGGGCAGGGCAGGGATAGAATCTCAGCCTGGTCCTCGTACTTTTCCTTCAAAGCCTGAAATTTCTGCTGGCGAAGGGTCATCGGGGTTGCCATGACGGCAATCCGGGAATTTGGCTTCGCAAGGACTGCCGGCTTTAAGGCTGGCTCGATCCCGATCAGCGGGATGTCCGGATAGTCCTGGCGCAGGGAGCGGACGGCGGCGCTGGTCGCTGTGTTGCAGGCGATGGCGACGGCTTTTACCCCTTGTCCCAGCAGATTTTCAAAGCTCGCGTAGGTGAGCTTTCGCACCTCCTCGAGGGTCTTGGTCCCGTAGGGGGCGTTCAGGGAATCTCCCAGATAGATAAAGTTTTCATGCGGCATCAGCCATGCCATTTCCCTCAGCACGCTGATCCCGCCAAGGCCGGAGTCAAAAACGCCGATCGGCGCTGTCTTCCGGGTATTGTGTATGGTTTCTTCGTAGTTCATATAGTATCTCGTTTCGACGTTTACGAATTTTTAAAACCGCAGACTTTTTTGCGGCATTCCGGCGGTCCTTAAGTCAGGCTTAGCTCAGTCCGCGGTACCAGTAGTAGCCGGCTACGCATGCGGCCGAGATCACGGTCAGGACGATGAGCAGGATGATCTCTTTTTTCCCGATTTTCAGATCTGTCTTCCCAGTGTAGGTGAGTCCCATCCTGTTTGTGACCGGCAAAAGCGCATTAAACAGAACGATCAGGACCAGCGACTGCAGCGGGAAAAGCGCCAGGTTTTTGATGATGCGCGGCAGGGAAAAGAGGGTGTACGACTTCCCCAGGATCAGCAGATAGTAATAGTACAAAAGGATCGGGTTCAGGATCAGGTTGCAGACCAGGGTTACGCTGAAGCGTCCCAGGAGCACCCGTGTCTCCGTGATCTTCGCCCGGTAGAAAAACAGGGCGAACAGCAGGCCGCCGGCCATCTCTTCAAAGATAAACGGGAAGAAATACACGCCGGTCGGAAACACCAGGGCGCCGACCGTGTCACTGACCGCGGAGGCGATCAGGGCGACCACCGGTCCGTAGATCATGGATCCGACGGAATTGATGAGGAAGCCGAACGTGATATTCAGATTCGGGCCGACCGGGATCTGCAGCGACTTGACCGCGATCCGCAGTGCTGTCAGGAATGCTGCCAGTACCAGCATTCTCGTGGATTTGAGCTCGCCTGCCGCCAGCCGCCAGTATTCACGGCTAAACGGGGACGAAAAGAGTCTTTTGTCGTTCATAGTATCCTCCTTTTCGTCCGTTGCCACAAAAAGGAGTCTCACTCATCTGCCCTACGGCCCGTGTCTTGCCAACACAGATCGTACCAGTGGCGTATCCTTTTACGTAACAGCGGGATGCGGGATGACAACCGCGGCTAATTTAACCTTCGTCCGCCCATCAACTCCCCGTTTACGGCGGCACTTAACGCTGTCATCCCTACTCTGTTCTTAAAATGGTGCGAAAACTTACGCAGCAGCGAAGCAACGCGTACGCTTTCGCATGGGTTTCCTTAGTTCTTAAACGAATGGATCGGGGCCGGTATCCGTCCCGGGCGGCTCACAAAGGCCTCGCAGGAGAAGGGATTAACCGGCATGATAGGAGCATAGCCCAGAAGGCCGCCAAACTCGACCGTATCCCCGACCTCCTTCCCGACAACCGGGATAATGCGGACCGCCGTCGTTTTCTGGTTGACCATGCCAATCGCCGCCTCATCCGCGATGATGCCAGAGATCGTCGCAGCGCTGGTGCTGCCGGGCACAGCGATCATGTCCAGGCCAACCGAGCACACGCAGGTCATCGCCTCGAGCTTTTCCAAGGTCAATGCACCCGCGCGAACGGCATCGATCATGCCCTGATCCTCGCTGACCGGGATGAAAGCACCGCTCAG
>CAMOGO010000004.1 GCA_946614075.1 uncultured Lachnospiraceae bacterium
GTCACCGCCAGGTGACACTGAGAACCGTCCCCGTTGTCACCTGAGAACCGTCCCCCTTGTCATCGAACCGCAAGAAGCCTGCTGAAATGCTGACCGGAAGGAAATGATTTCGAGTGAGGGACACATAGGAATTCGGCCTGCCGTGATTTCGGGTGGGGGACGCATAGGAATTCAACCTGCCGTGATTTCAGGTGGGGGCATGTTGGTATTTTGCCTGCCGTACTCCATGCGAAAGGATACTAAAAGAGCCCGTGTGGGAGCAAAAGAACAGAAATGGTATACGGTACCCCAGTTTCCAGGCTTTTTTCAGCCTGAATATGGGGTCAGCAACGAGATTAACAACAGAAATCCCCAGGTTCACCTCCCTGCGGAAGGAAAAACCTGGGGATTATCATGTCAAAAACTTGTTCAAGCCCCATCTGCTACCAGTTAGGAACTTTTTGCATGGGGATAAGCAACCAGTTATCGGAGATCTGCCCCCACAAATCGCAGGAACCACAAATCGGAGGACTCACAAATCGCAGGATCTGCAAATCGAGGGATCATCCCCGGTAGTGCTTCAAGGAAGCCTTATCATCCCGTTAACGCCTTTTCGCTTCCGCCGCGGTCTTTCATTCAGCCTTCGCGGTCTTTCACTCGGCTTCCGTGGTCTTCCGTTCAGCCACCGCAGGCTTTCAGGGCCTTCTCGAGGCGGACGATCATCTCGTCGATGTCAGCCGCGTCTGCGATCAGCGGCGGGACAAAGCGGATGACATTGTGGGAGGCGCTGATCAGGACGAGATGCTCATCCATCAAGGCCTTCTTTACGACATCGCCTACCGGGATGGTGAGCTCGATGCCCTGCAGGAAGCCAAGACCGCGAACATCACAGATGCAGCTGGTGCGGTCCTTGAGGGCGAGGAGCTGCTCGCGCAGATATGTGCCGGCTTCCGCGACGTGCTCCGGAATGTGGCGCTCCTGATACATCTCGACGACCTTCGCGACAGCGGCGCAGACGAACGGGTTGCCGCCGTAGGTGGTGCCGTGATCGCCGGGGACCATGGAGGTGGCTGCCTTGCCGCAGGCCAGGAATGCGCCGACCGGGACGCCGTTTCCGATGCCCTTTGCGACACACATGACATCCGGCTTTACGCCAAAGTGCTGCCATGCGAAGAACTCACCGCAGCGGCCCATGCCGCACTGGACTTCATCAAAAATCAGAAGCATATCATGCTCATCGCAAAGAGCACGTAATCCCTCCAGAAACTCCTTCGTCGGCGGATAGATGCCGCCCTCTGCCTGGACCGTTTCCGTCAGGATCGCGCAGGTGTTTTCATTGATCAGGGCCTTGACGCTGTCGAGATCGTTGAAATCTGCGAATTTGATGCCCGGGATCAGCGGACGGAACGGCTCCTGATAGTGGTCGTTTCCGGTGACGGAAAGAGAGCCTAAGGAACGTCCATGGAAGGAACTCTTAAACGCGATGATCTCACGATTATTCTTGCCGGTCTTGTTGAAGGCATAGCGCATCGCGATCTTCATTGCGCCTTCGATCGCCTCGGTACCGCTGTTGGTGAAGAAAACCTTCTCCATGCCGGAGATCTCGAGGAGCTTCTCACCAGCCTTGACAGACGGCTCGCTGTAGAAAAGGTTTGAGGTATGCATCAGCTTGTCGATCTGTGCCTTCATGGCCTCGTTTAATTCCTCATTGCCATAACCCAATCCGACAACGGAGATACCGGCTCCGAAATCCAGGTACTCTCTGCCCTCCACGTCGTAAAGATGCATTCCCTTGCCATGATCAAAGACCACCGGGAAGCGGTTGTATGTCTTGTAAAGAACCTGCTCGGCCTGATTCATAATCTGCTGTTCACTCATGTTGATGTCTCCCTTCTTCTCGGAATGAGTATAATTATGCAACGAATTTCGATAATCATACACCATAACCTGCATCATGGCAAGTGCTATTTTCAAAATGAGCGAAAAAAAAGACAACGAATAAGGGCTGCCCGACTTTCTCGTCATCAGACAGCCCTTCTAGTGAATATTTTGTAGTTTCACTTTATAACCTCCTTTTCTTTACTCGAACGCGTTACCTCATCTCATTTACTTTGTCCAACCCATTTGAAATCTCTCTTATTTTTCTTTTCTTCTTCTTTTCTTTTTTTCGGATTTCTTGTTTCGTACTTTGGGTGGTGAGTTTAAGACTTGTCAGTCCGTTCTGTGTTTTTTTCAATGTTCTTTTCTGTGTCTTTAAAATAGCACGTTGTTATTTTTTTGTCAACAAAAATTGTACAAATATTTGTACAATAAAAATACAAAGCGGAATCCATGCAGATTGGGACGTTTTGCCCTTGGTTTTCGTCTAAGAAGTGAATGGAGGTGAGAGGATGCCATGGAGGAGCTGATTGCAAGAGCCCGCGCACGTGATCCGGAGGCCTTTTGCGATCTGATGCGGCGGTATAAGCTGCCGATGTACAAAGTGGCAAAGGGGATCCTTTATTCCGACGAGGATGTGGCGGATGCCATGCAGGATGCGGTTCTGGCCTGTTGGGAGGAAATCGACGGGCTGAGGAACCCATCCGGCTTCCGGGCCTGGCTGATGAAGATCCTGGTCAACAAGTGCAGGGACATCATGCGGAAGAAAGAACTCCTGTTTCTTTCGGATGAGATGCCGGAGATCGAGACAAAGGACACGGAGCTGGAGAACCTTGAGTGGGCGGAGGTCTTGAGAGGACTGGACGAAAAATATCGCATGGTCCTGATTTTATATTATATCGAAGGCTTCCGGGCAAGCGAGATCAGTGAGATTCTGGGGATCCCTGCCAGCACAGTGAGGACGCAGCTGGAACGGGGCAGGAAAAAGCTGTCCGGGACGGTTTAGTCCTTTTTGGGAGGTAAGTATGACAGAACAGGAAATATTGGAAGTGCTGCGGAAAAGTCCGACCGTGCCGGAAGTGGTGGACCGGAAATTCGAGGAAGCTCTCAAGAAGGTGAGCGGCTGCGATCCCGAAGAGAGTCTCATGGTTGTGCACGCGGAAAAGGAGAGTGACGAGATGATAAACGGGAAAGGGTTTTTAAAGAGATTGCTGCCGGCCGCCGCAGCGGTGTTTCTCACCTGCGGCGTCATGGCTGGGGCAGCGGGGCTGTACCGGGAATGGAGCAGCGGACTGCAGAATGAAATGGGCCTTGACGATGAGCAGGCAACGGCAGCCGAGGCGAGGGTCAACTCCCAGTGGTACGAGGAAACCGTGGAGAGTGAGGGGATTTCGATCACAGCCGTTCAGACCCTTCATGATGAGAGGACGCTGATCGCGGTGTTCAACATCTCCGGCCTGGAGGTGCCGCAGGGCACGGTTCCCTCCTTTGATGGCCTGCAGGTTCTGGTGGACGGCAAGGATATTGAAAAAGGGGATGGCCTGGTTTACACGTCCTACGGGATCCGCTACCTTCCGGAGGAGGGGGACTGGTGGGATTGTTACCATATCAATGCGGATGGCACCTTCTCGGATGTCTGCCTGGTCAAGGAAGACGGCAGCATCGATTTCTCCGTGGCCATTGCCTCGCCGCAGGAGGATGCCATTTCGAACCACGAATACCAGATCAATCTTTCCGGTCTGGGCATCGCAAACACTTCAAAAGCGTGGGGCCAGACGTATGAGCAGAATCCGGAACTCTGGGCAGCAGAGCCTTGCGGAGAGTGGAGCTTTTCTCTTGACATCGGGGATTCGGAGGCAGAAAGGTGTACCTATGTGATGGACGATGGCGTCCAGGTCGTGACGCCGTTCGGAGGTGTGAAAACGATCAAAGAGGTGACGGTTGACAGCCTTTCGGTTTATCTGACCTACAAAAACGATTCCGGAAACCATTCCAACGGACTGAAAATGCTGATGCTTCTGAAGGATGGCACCCTTGCCGAAACGAAAACTTTTTACCAGGCAAGCGGCATGTCTCCCGAGGTTACGATGGTTGGCGATCAGGCCGTCCATTTGGACGGATTTGAGTACTACGTGTTCGGAGGCCTGCTTCAGACAGAGCCCTCGGAGGTGGCTGCCATCCTGGATTCCGCCAGCAGCATGGCGACGGTGGATGATCCGCTCTCTTGGCTGTCCTGCACCTGCATTCCTCTGACGGAAGGCGCATCGGATTTGTTTGACGAGAAGCTTGCCGAGGCAGAAATGGCCCGCAAAGAGCTTAATCCCGGAGAGTATGCGGATGGCATCTATACGGCAACGACAGTTGGTGCGGCGCCGGCCGGAAGCGGCAATGTGAATGTCACGGTGACGATCGAGGGCGGCATGATCACCGCCATTGAGATCGATGCGCCAAAAGACAACGAGAGCCTTGGCGCAACCGCGATCAGGAAGCTCCCAGCCAAGATCATCGAAATGAACGGCATTAATGGCGTCAATGTGATCGCGGGCTGCTCGCTGACGAGCCAGGCGATCCTGGACGCTGTTGCGGCTTGCCTGGAAGAAGCGGCAAAATAAAAACGGCCGTCAGATGAGCAAGCTCCTCTGACCAGCCTTCCGGTCACCCACACTATGTTTTCATAAAATACTTTGAGGGCTGTCTGATGATCTTCTTGGATTTCATCCGACAGCCCTCTCAGTGAATATTTTGCAGTTTCACTTAATAACCTCCTTTCGCTTACTTTATTCAGTTGTCCTGACATCCCTTACAGTATTCTTAAAAGCCACCTCTATATGAATATTCCCCTTTTTTATTTTGGCTTTCCTCTACTGCAGGTTTTGTCATCAGCCCATTGGCCTGTCCTCCTTTTTTCCTATTTGTTAGAACCGGTTCTCTTGGAGTGACTTCAATATAGCAGATCGTTATTTAATTGTCAATAGAAATTGTACGAATATTTGTACAAATTCTGTACAAAGCGGCGCCCCGTCTTGAAGCAGGTTTTGGAGCAGGTTTTGCGCAAGCTTTGGAGCTGGCTTCTCTACAAGAAAGACTTTAAAGAATGCCGTATTCGTGATATTCTGTCCGTGGAACAACGTGTGAAGTGATGCGTTAAGAATTCGTGGGATAGACAGGATCACGGAGCAGAGCATCCGAATTTTTTAAAATGATGACAGAAGGGGAGACAGTAAGATGAAAGAGAGTCCTTCGATGGATTTATGGCTGAAGGAAGCCAAGCAGAGTGAAAGTGCCAAGAAGTGCGGTATGTTCCTGGTTCACAATGGGACGGTCCGTGAGACGGCCAAGAGCCGTGTGCGTCAGGGGGATGAGAGTGCCAAGGACGTCAAGGGCATGTATTTTTCCTCCGATCAGGAGAAGGTAGACGCGGCGATCCAGGCGGCGCTGCAGATGGAGGGCATCGGGTACATCCGTGTCTGGCTCAATGAGGGCGAGCTGACGGTCGGTGACGACATCATGTTTGTCCTGGTTGGCGGCGATATCCGCCCGCATGTCATCGATGCGCTGCAGGCCTTGGTCGGCACGATCAAGAACGAGTGCGTGACGGAGCGGGAGATCTATGATTAATCGGGAAGACATGCTCGAGCTGACGAGGCGGATGAACCTTTCCAGGAACTGTTTTGACCGGCTTGCGGGCTGCTATGTCGACGAGGAAGGATACGTCGACGGGACCTTCAATACGAACTTCCGGGCGTTAAAAAGCTCCGAACAGGCGAAAAATATGGCACTGGCGAAGACAGTGCCTTTTTCGCGTACCAACGAGCAGCTGACGGAGCTGGCCTTTTCCAAGGAGCAGAGGCGGCCGGGCGGGCTGTGGCAGCTGCTGTATGGGATGACCGACAGCGGCCTGAAAAATGATGCGCTGCTGGAGACCTTCTACGAAATCATGACCGAGCAGTATCCGGCCGGGAAGGATTACGCCATCTATGTCTTTCACGGGACGTACGATATCCCGCGAAAGAGCTCCGATGGGGAGGAGCAGTGGGAGTCCGAGGAGATTTACAATTTCATTATTGGCGTCTTTTGCCCGCTGGCCGGGGAGTACGAGCCGGCGGCGCCGGAGGCAGGCTTCTTATTCCCGGGCTTTTCGGACCGCAGCGGGGATCCGTCCAAGGCTTTCCTGTATGAGGCTGATCCGGAACGGCCGGTATTAAGAGGTGTTCTCAAGAAACTTCTGCCATGAGCCACCGGACTTTTTCCCGGGATTCATAAGGTTTGGTTGACACTGCCGCGGGAATTTTTTAAAATAGATATAGCCTGTGGGCTGATTTAAAGGAAACTGTACCGAGTGTTTTTTAGTATAATTTATGGGGAGTGTTTGTCGACTCGGAAAGGAGAAGAAACAATGAAGAAGAAATGGATTGCAGCCGTGATCGTAGCGGCGATGCTGTCGATGACCGGATGCTCCGGGCAGAAGCCGGAGGAAGTGATTTCGGACCTGGCGGACAAGACGGGCATTTCACAGGCGCTGGAGCAGGTGGATGTCAGCGGGATTAACCAGGCTTTAGAGAATGCCGGACTGCCGGATCTTACCGAGATCGGAGAGGGAATCACGGGATTCGCGAATCAGATCGATCCGAACCAGGCCTCGGGTCTTCTGGAGGATCTGACCAATGGAAATCTGAATCTGAATGATATTAATCTGAATGATATTAATCTGAATGGTATCAGTGTAAATGGCCTCGGTCTGAATAATCTGGACCTGAGCGGTTTAGGAAACGGTGGTAATCCGATCCAGGCGCTGCTGGATCAGCTTGGTGTGTCCAATGGGGACAAGAAGCCTACGCCGGCAGGCTCCACGACCGGGAAGAAGGATTCCGATAAGCCTCTGGAAGACATGGGCATGGATGATATCAACATGGACAACATCGACGATATCAACATGGACGACATGAATAATGAAGGCGCCGAGGGCGGCATGGATGACATGGGCATGGACGGCACTGAGGGCGGCATGGACATGATGGAGACCGAGGGTTCCGCCATAGAGCAGTTCGTCATCGAGAATGGCGAAACCGGCGCGATGGAAAGCTCCGATGACATGGGCGAGATGGCCGAGAGTGAAGAGGCGGTATCGGTGGACGGTGTCCATACGTATCAGCTTTTCATCGAGGATGTTACCTGGACGCAGGCCCAGGAGCGCTGCCGGGAAATGGGCGGACATCTGGCGACTCTCACGACGAAAGAGGAGTGGGACGCAGTCATGGCGCAGATCGATGCCGAGAGCCGCAAGGGCTATGTTTTCTTTGTAGGCGCGAAGAACCCCAGAACCGAGGAGAACTCCGGCTATTACTGGGTAGAATATACCCCGGATGAAACCCTTGTCGAGGTGGCGGACTTTGACGGCATGGCAGTCTGGATGGCAAATGAGCCTTCCTTCACCACTCCGGACGGAGTCGAGGAGAATGCGGTCCTGATCACGATCGATGCAACGACCGGTGACTACCTGCTGAATGATGTTCCGGATGACTACCTGGCAGCAGCGCCGATCTTCAGCGGCATTGTCGGATTTATCTGCGAAATGGATTAATTCTGGATCTACATAGGAGAGTATGCGGCCGGAAGCAAGCTGTGGTTTGGAAGAAGCCCAGTTATGTGACCGGCCGTTTATCGTTTGGGAAAAGGGCGTAAAAAACGGAGGAAGAGGACATGATGTTAATGACCTGGCTGGCATTGCTGCCGGCGATTATGCTTATGGTTTTTGTCTATCGGCATGACAAAGCGGAGCCGGAGCCGGTCGGTATGATCGGGAAGGTGTTCGTGCGAGGTGCACTTTCCGCATTTCTGGCTATGCTCCTGGAAGTCGGTTTCGGGACAGTCTTTGCTGCGCTTCTGGACACCGATTCACTGGTGTATTCCATCCTTGCGGTCTTCGTCGGAATCGCCGGGGTTGAGGAATTCGTCAAGAGACGTGTCCTGATGAAGCATGTGTGGAACAATCCGGAGTTCAATTTCCGATTTGACGGAATCGTCTACGGTGTGAGCTCTGCACTTGGCTTTGCCGCGCTGGAGAATATCCTGTATGTCCTGGATGCCGGCATGGGCACGGCGCTGATCCGTGCGGTGACGGCCGTTCCCGCGCACGCCGCCTTTGGCGTCCTGATGGGCTATTACATCGGGCAGGCCAAGGCATATGAAAATGTCGGAGATATGGCTTCCCGCAGCAGATATCTGGCCTGCAGCCTCATCGTACCGTCCATCGCACACGGTATTTATGACTGGATCCTGATGTACGGATCAGAGAGCATGATGGCCGGATGGCTGATTTTCATCATCGTGCTGGACGTGCTGGCCATCGTGATTGTGAAGAAATCTTCCCGCGAGGACTATCCGATCTGACAGACAGTAATCTAACCAGTTGGAACAATTATGCTTGACTAACCTAAACTTGTGGGTGTACACTTCTATTGCTAAAGTGTAGCAGAGTGTGTGACAGGTTGCGCTTTTATTTTAAGCGCATCAGCAGTATCCGGACCCTTTTTATGGGGTTTTAGGTGTCCGGAAAGAGGGGTAGTCAGCATGTCCGAGGAAGTCCGTTTGAGAGAAGAAAATGAAACGGCGATCAAAGCCATCTTAAGTTTCCGGAAGGCAGACCGGGTGATGCGAAGTCTGGAGAATCGCTTCTTGAGACAGCATCATCTGACGACGATGCAGTTTGGCGTGCTGGAGGTGCTTCATCACCGCGGACCGATGAATGTCCAGAAGGTCATCCAGGCGATGTATTCCACCCCGGGAAATATGACCGTTGTCATCCACAATATGGAGCGTGACGGGTACCTCTGCCGGGAGCGGAGCGAGTCGGACCGCCGCTGTTACCGGATTGCCCTGACGGAAAAGGGAAGCAGTCTGATCGAGAGGATTTTTGATGATTATCTCCGCCAGGTTTCGGAGATTATGTGCGTCCTGACCAAGGAAGAGCAGGAGACGCTCCTTGCCCTGACCAACAAGCTTTCCACGCGTGAAGGCGAGACCGCGGCAAGCCCTTGCGATGCCGTGCAGGAATAGTTTTTTGCGAACGCCTTCGCGACACGAATTTTAATTTGTACAGACAGGAGGGATTGTTTTTCTTTCCTGTCTGTGTTATTATCAGTACCGTCAAAATTGCATAGGGGGGTCGGCAGGAGCCGGCTGAGAGTGGGACCGTTCCGTCCCTGACCCGTAGAACCTGTTGGATCATGCCATCGTAGGGAAGTAAGAGCCATAGACGCCTCACACGGGACATGCCGTGAGAGGCGTTCTTTTGTGCACACGGCCGCCCAAAGGTAATTGTTGCCTTACGGCAACGGGCGGCCGGCGCGGCGAGTAGGAGTCGGGCAGGCCTCCTCCTGCTCGATTGAAAGCGAGAGCGAGGATTTGTTATGAAGTTTAAACCGGAGCATTTGCGGTTGTACGCGATCACGGACCGGCACTATCTCCCCGAGGGGATGACGCTCGGGCAGGCCGTAGAGGCAGCGATCGAGGGCGGCGTGACGATGGTACAGCTGCGGGAAAAGGATATGGATCCCACTGTTCTAAAGGCGGTGGCCATCGATGTGATGACCGTCTGCCGCCGTCTGGGCGTTCCCTTTCTGGTGGACGACGATGTCTGGCTTGCGAAGGAGATCGGAGCGGATGGCGTCCATGTCGGACAGGACGATATGCCTGCCGATGAGGCAAGGAGAATTCTGGGGCCGGATGCGATCATCGGCGTGACGGCCAAGACGATCGAGCAGGCGCAGAAGGCCCAGGCAGACGGGGCAGATTATCTCGGCAGCGGGGCCATGTTTGTGACCTCGACAAAGCCGGAGGCACGCCCGATGACCTGTGAGACCCTCCGTGAGATTACAAAGAGCGTTTCGATCCCGGTCTGCGCGATCGGCGGGATCAAGGCGGAAAACGTCGGAAAGCTTGCGGGAACCGGCATTGCCGGGGTCGCAGTCGCCGGCGGGATTTTTGACGAGCCGGATATCCGGGCAGCGGCCAAAGCCGTCCGGGAAGCTCTGGTTTTATAATTAAAGTTAAGACACCATTGCACTAAACTCAACGTTCGCCATTCGGCTCCGTTTTGTTAAGTGCATGGCGGGGCACGCACGTAAACGATAGCCTTCGTCTTAGGACTCGGCTATCGTTAAGTGCTCCGCGCCTGCGGCAGATTGGGGGCACCACCTTCTGTCGCTATATAAAATTAATGCATACCGCAAAATGCGGGGAAAGGAAGTCTTTGTATGAAGACAGCATTAACAATCGCCGGAAGTGATTCCAGCGGAGGCGCCGGCATCCAGGCAGATATCAAGACGATGACTGCCCATGGCGTATACGCCATGAGCGCGATCACCGCTCTGACCGCCCAGAATACGACCGGCGTTACCAGTATCATGGAAGTTACCCCTAAGTTTCTGGAGGAGGAGCTTGACAGCATCTTCACCGATATTTACCCGGACGCAGTAAAAATCGGCATGGTCTCCTCCAGCGAGCTGATCCGTGTGATCGCCGAGCGCCTGACGAGGTACGAAGCACGCAATGTCGTGGTTGACCCCGTGATGGTGGCGACCAGCGGGTCCAGGCTGATCAGCGACGATGCCATCGGTACCTTGAAAACTGCATTGTTACCTCTTGCATCTGTGATCACCCCGAATATTCCGGAGGGCGAGGTCCTGTCCGGGATGAAGATCGCTAGCGCTGCGGACATGGAAAAAGCAGCGGAAGCGATTTATCGCGAGTTTGGCTGTGCGGTGCTGTTAAAGGGCGGACATTCGCTGAATGACGCCAACGACCTCCTCTACGGAGCGGACGGTCCGGTCTGGTTCTACGGCCGCCGGATCAACAACAGCAACACACACGGGACCGGCTGTACGCTGTCGAGCGCGATTGCCTCGAACCTGGCGAAGGGCTTTGATCTGGCAGACTCTGTACGTAACGCGAAGGAATATCTCTCCGGAGCGCTGGCGGCGATGCTGGATCTGGGCAAGGGCAGCGGCCCTCTGAATCATGCTTTCGCGATAAAGGGGGACTACCGGAATGAGTGAAAACAGAATAAAGGAAAACGTGGGAACGGCTAATCAGGCAGGGACCGGGCTTTTTGCCAATGGTCTGATCTGGTTTGGCGCAGGCGTCTCCATCGCGGAGATCCTGACCGGTACGGCCTTTGCCCCGCTGGGCTTCCAGAAGGGTATCCTGGCGATCGTCATCGGCCATATCATCGGCTGCGCCTTGATGTATTTCGCAGGCGTGATCGGCGGCCTTGAGCGCAAAAGCGCCATGGAAACGGTCAAGATGAGCTTCGGACAGAAAGGCAGTCTGCTTTTTGCCCTCCTGAATGTCCTGCAGCTGGTCGGCTGGACCGCCATCATGATTTATGACGGCGCTCTGGCGGCGGACGGCATTTTCCACACCGGGCATGGAATCTGGGCGCTGGTGATCGGCGCGCTGATCCTCGTCTGGATCGTCATCGGCCTGACCAACCTTGGCAAGGTCAATACCATCGCCATGGCGGCCCTTTTCATCCTGACGCTGGTGCTGATGAATGTCATCTTCTTCAGCGGAAGAACGCCGATGCAGGTGCCCGATGAGCTTTCCTTCGGTGCTGCCGTGGAGCTTGGCGTGGCGATGCCGCTGTCCTGGCTGCCGCTCATCAGCGACTACACGAGAGAGGCGAAAAGTCCTCGGGCGGCGACGGCTGTCTCCGTCATCGTGTACGGCCTCGTGAGCTGCTTCATGTACCTGATCGGTATGGGCGCGGCGATCCTGACCGGTGAGTACGACATCGCGACCATCATGGTCCAGGCCGGACTGGGACTGGCAGGCCTTCTGATCGTGATTTTCTCCACGGTCACAACGACCTTCCTCGATGCCTACTCGGCAGGCGTGTCCTGCGTGACGCTCTCCAAAAATATCCCGGAAAAATGGGCGGCGATCGTCGTGACGGTGATCGGCACGGCAGGCGCCATCCTGTATCCGATGGATGACATCACGGATTTCCTGTATCTGATCGGGTCTGTCTTTGCCCCGATGATCGCCATCCAGATCGCGGATTACTACATCCTAAAGAAGAGATACGAGGACCGAAGCTTCGATCTCGCCAATCTGCTGATCTGGGTAGTAGGCTTCGTGCTTTACCGGATCCTTCTGAGATTTGACATCATCATCGGAAATACGCTGCCGGATATGCTTTTCACCATGGCGATCTGTATCGCCGTCTCCCGTCTGGGACTCCGGAAGGACTGACGGGAAGGCCGTGATCAGAAGATGCAAGAGGACAATGCAGGTGTGCTGTCGCGCCATGAGGCGCAGAAAGGAAGTTTTCCATGAACAAAAACACCAAAAAACTTGTCCTCACCGCTATTTTCGCGGCCATCGCCGTTGTCGGCTCCACCATTTCCTTCCCGGTCCTCGGGTCGAAATGCGCGCCCGTCCAGCATCTGATCAATGTCCTGTGCGCCGTCTTCGTCGGCCCCTGGTACGGAGTCGCAAGCGCCTTTATCGCAAGCCTCATCCGTAACATGACCGGCCTTGGCACACCGCTCGCCTTCCCGGGCAGCATGTGCGGCGCTCTTCTGGCTGGCCTTCTGTACCAGTTCGGAAAGAAGCTGCCCTTTGCCTATGTCGGCGAGGTCGTGGGAACCGGTCTGATCGGAGGCATGCTTGCCTTCCCGATCGCGAAGTTTATCCTGGGGAATGAGGCAGCAGCCCTGTTTACCTTCGTCGTGCCTTTCCTGATCAGCACCTGCGGCGGTACGCTGATCGCGATCGTGCTGACGATGACGATGGAGAAAATGGGTGTCCTGAAGAGACTTCAGAATATGGTGGATTAAATCGAAAAAACGGGCTGCAAGGCTTCATCTTGCACCATCAGCTATTCGATGATATCATTTCACAGGGCGGAGCGATGCTTCGTCCTGTTTTTAAAAAACGCACAGGTCCAGGACATGATAATATGAGCTTGACAGGGAATCGCGAGAAGACCTGAAAAAGGACCTGGAAGAGAGGGGAAACGTCTGATGAAGGACTTCTGTGAAAAGATTTGGGAGCGCTATGAGGATGTCCGCCTGCATGGCGGCCTGATCCACTGCATCAGCAATACCATCACGATCAACGATTGTGCCAACATCCTTCTGGCAGCCGGGGCGTCGCCCACAATGGCTCACCATCCGGCTGAGGTGAGCGAGATCACCGCGGCAGCGGCGGCTTTCGTGGGAAATCTCGGCGCGACGGAGAATTTTGACGCGATGGAAATATCGGTGAAGACGGCAAAAGAGCACGGGATTCCCAGCGTGATCGACCCGGTCGGCTGCGGAGGGTCTACGTTCCGGCGCGACTATTTTTCCCGGCTTTCCCGGATCGGACTTACCTGTGTCCGGGGAAATTACTCGGAAATCCGTGCCCTTTCCCAGCACCGGGCGACGGCAGCAGGCGTGGACGCCCATGACGGCGGACAGGACATCGAGCGGATCGCCGCAAGCTTTGCTTCCGACCTCGGAGCCGTCGTGGCCGCCTCCGGCGCGGTCGATATCCTGACCGATGGAAAGAGACTTTTCCGCATCCACAATGGCAGCCCCTGGATGTCCCGGATCACCGGCTCCGGGTGCATGCTCTCCTGCCTGGTGGGAGCTTTTCTCGGAAGAGAGGCAAAGCGGCCCGACCGCGATGATTTACTCGCCGTGACAGCCGCCTGTGTGGCAATGAACCTCTGCGGCGAGATCGGCGCCGAGCGGACGGAAGCCCTGCTGCAGGCCTCCGGCGGGACGGAGGGCGGAACCATGACCTTCCACCGCGAGATGCTGGACGCTGTCAGCCGCTTACGAGAAGAGGATTTCCAGACCAGGACGAAGGTGGAGAGAGTATTTTAGATTGTCTCGATGACGCAGGGCATGCCCTGCGTTCTTTTTTTGAACAAGAGTTAGTCATAACTACTTGACAAACGGAGATTTACGCTGTATAAATAGAACATCCAAGAGAAATTAGCATAGACTAACCGATGCGCTCGGGCCTTGCCGGGCACCGGACTTGATAAGGGAGTTTGATGATCATATGACGAAACTGCAGCATAGGATGGTTCGCGAGCAGAGGCAGTATGAATATCGTACGATGCTCGAGATGGCGAGCCTGGTCTGCCGCAAGGAAGCGGACGAAGAGATAGACTGCATGCACTGTGAGGAGTGCAGCTGCCCTGCCAAGCCTCAGGCGGCAGAGGCCAAGGAGCTTCTGAGCAGTGAGATGCGGGACAAGATCCGCCAGACGATGCGGTTTTCCGGATCCCGTATGCTGGCTTCCAGAAAGGGAAATGCCCGGTGGGAGCTGGTCGGAGCGGAGGCCGAGTAAACAAAGGCATTTACACACTTTTCTTCCAATAAAATAGTCTGTACCAAGCGAAAAGGACTGCCGCAAGGCAGTCCTTTTTGTGCACACGGCCGCCCAAAGGTAAATGTTGCCTTATGGCAACGGGCGGCCGGCGCAGCGAGTAGGAGTCGGGTAAACCTCCTCCTACTCGATCATGAAGAGAAGACAAAGAACCGTCCCCTGTCTTCGCTGTCTTCCTTAGTTCAGCCGGATGCTGGTGAGGCAGTTCATCAGGAGGGTTGCGTAGCTTGCATCCACATCCATCGGGACAGCTAAGCCGTTTGTGCCGTAGAAATTGATGAAGCCGACGTCGACGTTACCCATGTAAAGGACGTCGCTGGTATCGATGCAGGAATCGAGCCGTACCAGGACCTCTTTTCCATCAACACCTGTCGCGGAGGCAATCGCGATATACTCATCACCGAGGTTGTCGTAGGATCCGACATATTCATCGCTTATGACGGCGATATTGCTTAAGTAAGGGAAGGAGGCGAAGCCGTCCAGATCCAGCTGATACTGGATGCTCTGCTCCCAGATTCCAAGCATTCCGCCGGCGGTCGGATTCGTAAGGACCGGAGCGTACCGGTAGAGGAAGGCGTACAGCGTGCTCTGCCAGTAATCGTAAGCAGCCTGGCTCTTCATCGTGCCGCCAAGCATCTGGTAGAAGAAGAACACCATGGAGGGGTTAGCCGGGTCGAAGCATACGACATTTGCGTTTCCGGTGAGGTGGTCGGAGTGGTCCACGATAGTCCAGCCGGCCGGATAATTCATGGTGATCAGTCCGTTATTGTAAAGGGCGAGCGGCAAGGTCGTCGCGTCAAACGGTGCCGGCTCGGTCTCAGCCGGTTCCGTCTCGGCAGGCTCCGTCTCGGGCGGTGCAGGCTGAGTTTCAGGCGGTGCGGGCTGAGTCTCGGGTGGTGCCGGCTCAGTCTCGGTCGGACCATCATCATTTCCGCTCTGTCCGGTATAAACATCCGCCGGGTACAGCCCGGTGAAGGGGGCGCAGAGGATGCTGTCGCCGGCATTCAGCTGCAGCAGGACGAGCCCCACCTGGGTGACGTCTTGCCAAGCGGTGCCGTCATAGATGTAATCCACCCATGCACCATCCGCTTCCTGCCACTCAAAGACGACCGCGTAGGTTCCGGCGGGAACCAGGATCGAGGCAGCGCCGTCTTCGTCCGGGAAACTCTTGTACAGGATGTGGCCGTTTGCGTCTGCCATGGCGAGCATCGTGTCGCTGGATGCATATTCGTCGATGACCGGGATCGTGATGCGGGCATAGCCCTCGCGGGTTGCTGTCAGAGCGTTTGTCTTGATATTTCCGATCAGACCATTTGCCTGGAAGATATCATAGATCTTGTCCCGCCATCCCTCCAGTCCGAGGATATCCGCGCTGGCCATCAGGACGGCGCAGAGGTCGTTGTAGTTGGCGCGGGGGGTCAGGATTTCGATGGAGGTGAACCAGAGATTGACCTCGTCGATGTAGGACATGCCGGCTGCGTAAAGCTCGTAGGCGATCCGGTTGGTCAGGGAGCTGTTGATATGGACGCCGCCATGGTCATTGCCGGTACCGGGGTTGGTGGCCTCGGGCAGGTAATAGACGTCACCGGCATACTGGGGCTGTTCGTACAGCGTCGGTTCGCTCATGCTGCGGACAACGTGCCCGCTGCTTTCGCCGAGGAGCCACTCCTCATCGACCGTCTCGCGGTAGGACATTTCGATCAGGTTGCCCATGATGTCACAGGAGGACTCGTTGATGGCGCCGGCATAGTTCTCATAGATCATCCCCTGCATGGAGT
>CAMOGO010000005.1 GCA_946614075.1 uncultured Lachnospiraceae bacterium
CTTATGACCGCGGTAGTAGCGGATCAGACCGGCGGCCGGGTAGACCGTCAGGGACGTGCCGCCGACGATCAGCATGTCTGCCTTGGAAATATAGTGCAGAGACTTGCTGATGGTCTCATCATCCAGGCCCTCCTCATACAGGACCACGTCCGGCTTGATGACGCCGCCGCAGGTGCAATGCGGGATCCCTTCGCTGTTCAGGATATCCTCCATGGAGTAAAATTTATGGCAGCGCATGCAGTAATTCCGGTGCACGGAGCCGTGCAGCTCCAGTACCTCTTTGCTGCCGGCGGCCTGGTGCAGTCCATCGATATTCTGCGTCACGACCGCTTTCAGCTTTCCCTGTTCCTCCAGGCGTGCCAGTGCCAGATGGGCTGCATTCGGCTTCGCATCGGGGAACAGCATCTTATTCCGGTAAAAGCGGTAGAATTCCTCCGTCTCCCGGGTGAAGAAGGTGTGGCTTAAGATGGTCTCCGGCGGATATTTGTACTGCTGGTTATAGAGGCCATCCACGCTTCGAAAGTCCGGGATTTTACTCTCCGTGGAAACGCCGGCACCGCCGAAAAATACGATGTTGCTGCTTTCTTCTACCCACTGCTTCAATTGTTCCTTAGGACTCATAGCTTCTCCTCCTCACTTTGCTTTGTATGAAAGCATACGGATTGCTCCGCTGCCTTCGCAGCTCCGTCTTAGCATATCCTCACTTTGCATTCATACAAGTTCACTTATAAAAATCCTTCCTCTGCGGTTGACTTTTTCCAGCTCTCCGATCTTCTTCCGGCCGAAGCGCCAGGCGGTGAGCTCGGCGGCGGTGGTTTTCCACACTCCCTGCACCGCGTATCCCCCAAGTGTCCCCTTGTCATACGGAAGGTCGTCTTTGATTGCACAAAATTCGGGACAATCCACGGACTTTTCCACAATATCCGCAAGATTATCCACTTTCGCCTGTGGATTCTCCGTGGAAAGGGTCTGAATTCTGGTGAATAAGTCCTCGGCTTCCTCGCTCTCTGTTGTGGATAACGGCTTCAGCACGGAGTCCTCCTCCCCGATTTCCCAGTAATACCAGCCGGCGGTCTCGGTCAGGATGTCATCCTCGACGCAAAGGAGAAGTGCCATCGGCTCGGGTGAGCACACGGGAGCCAGGAAGGCCTCCGGTGAGAGCATGCGCACCATAATGAGCGGGCGCTCGTCGGCGGGACTGATCTGAAGGGCCTGACGGACTGCGGCTTCCTGCTTGCAGACGATCTCGCGGATCGCTGCGGGTCTTCTGCCCTCGTCTGTGTCCTCGCCCGGCCAGGCGGCCAGGTATCCCAGCATGCTCGCCTCGTCCTCGCCCAGCATCTGGCCGAAAACCCAGAAAATCTCGCCATTCTCGCTCTGCATCTCGCGGCGCAGGCTGCGGAAATAGCTCATCGAACGACGGCAGAAAACGTCGGCCCTCTTCGTCAGGATATCGTTCGCCAGGGTTGCCAGGACGGCGTCGCCGGCAGGTCTTGCCTTCTGAAGGGTGATCTCCATCGTACCGGCGCGGTGCGGTGCCTCATCCTCTGTCGTTTCCTGACCCGGAGTCCAGTCAAAGGCGCCGTCGATCTGCGTACTCTGGGCGAAATCCATCTGGAATACCGTCACAAAATCAAAAGGCGTATAAATCGCCTCATCGGCCGGCATCAGGAAAGCGAAAGGCTCTCCGGCGGCATTCAGATCCTTGAGCGCGTGCTCCAAAAGCAGGGTCATGCGGTGCTGGTGGCGCATCTCGGGCAAGGTCGATACCCCGACGATGTAGTGTGCATGCCCGGGGCGGCCGTGCCCCTGCACGATGGAGTACGGATTGCACTGCAGCATCGCAGCCGCTTTCCCGTCCTCGAGATCCGCCAGAATCACGTTGTCTCTCTTGATCTCCTCATAGGCATCCAGAAAACGCGGACTGTCCTCTACAAAAATTTTCTCCCAGAGATCTCTGGCGAGATTTCTCTCATTCGGCATCAGATAACGGATCATTGTCTTCCCCCCAATATATTTACTCTATTCGTCTTGTGTCTCGGCCCAAATGTGTTTGCTCTATTCGTCTTCCGCTTCCGCCCAAACGTGTTTCCCCATTCGTTTTCCGCTTTCGCCCAGGCATGTTTACTCTGACCAAAGTCTACTTCTCCCGGATATGGAACTTCCTCGCCATAAACAGCGGATGATAGGACTCCTTCGCCTTCCGCAGGCCCGGCAGGCCGACATCGTCCTCGCGGTTTACCAGCTCCGCATCCGGAAACTCCTCCTGCAAAAACTTTTGATTGATATAGGCATAAAGCCCGCGGATCTCCGGATTGGCCTTCTCCACATGGATCACAGCCATCTTCTTGGCTTCATTGTAGGTGCCCATCGTGAAGGCCTCCAGCTGACCATCGATAAAGACGCCGCCGATCTTCACCTTCATCTCCGAGCAATGCATCAGGACATTATGCAGGCCGACCGCCTCCGCATCCAGATGCTCTCCGACCTCCTCGCCCTTCATCTGCTCCCAGCGGTCCAGGAAATTCCAGATATCCAGCGTATGTCCGCAGTCGATCCGGCAGTAGACGGCGCGGTCCCCATATTCCTTCAAAAAGGCATTCACATGGTTCTTTTTCTTGTGATAATTCTTGCCGGCAAGAGTCCGCAGCGACTCTGCACTGTATACATAGTCCGCGCTGTCGACATCCTCCGTGACGGTAAACCGCTCCGGATCCGGATTCAGAATCCGCACCGCATCCTCATCGGCCAGATATATAGAAAGCTTGCTTCCCAGCACCTCATGGGAGTACCGCAAGGACTCCTCAAAATAGTACGGCAAATCCTCCTCCCGGCAGCTGGGAACCGCCATATGCCACTCGCCATCCAGACGCATCCGCCACAGCAGGGCCTTTCCATCTCTCTCGCAGTACTCGACATTCCATAAAGCCTGCCACAAAAAGCTGTCAAACGGCGTACTGTCACAAACGAAGGTCGGGCGCATTTTAAAATATGGCTCCAGGCGGATGGTATCCGCCGCCTCGACCTCATGAAATTCAAAACTCATAGATCCTCTTTTCTCTATCGGTTCCTGTCGACTAAATCTCCGAACCTCTCTATTCCCTTACCTGGTCCCAGTCGACCCAAAGCCTCCGGCGCCTCTTTCGGTGTCGGAAAGATCCTCCGTCTCCGTAAAAATCCCCTTCAGGAACGGCGTGATCACCAGCTGGGCAATCCGCTCACCATTCTCGATGGTCTGCGCCTCTTTGCCATGATTATGCAAAGCGACCATGATCTCCCCGCGATAATCGGCGTCGATGACACCAACCTTGTTGGCCGGGGTCAGACCCCTTTTTGTAGCCAGTCCACTTCGGGCATATACGAGGCCGGCAAAGCCTGCCGGAATCTCCATCGAGAGCCCGGTGTGGATCAGCTTTGTCTCCCCCGCCGCGATCGTCACAGGCTCCTCGCACAGTGCATACAAATCTGCCCCCGCGGAAAACTCCGAACCATAGGTCGGCAGCATTGCAGCCTCATTCAGCTTTTTGATCCGGATCATTTGCTCCATTTATACCAGCCTCTTTCTGTTTATACCAGCCTCTGTTAAGTGCTGCAGCAAAGAAAGCGTGCATCTTCCTTCACTGCCCTTGCAGCAATTTGCACACTTATAATTATAAAACACCCGTTCTCATCAGGCAAGAAGTTTCCCTTGTTGCAAGTCAAATGCAATGGTATAATCATAATTATCATGAGGCTGTCGTGCAGGCAGTCCCGCAACATAGATCGTTATATGAGAGAAAGTGTTATATGAGAGGTAAGGAGGAACCCGTATGGATTATTTGAAGCGTGCAATGGAACTGAAGGATGAAGTCATCGCGAACCGTCGTTATCTGCATCGTCACCCGGAGCTGGCTTTCGCACTGGACAACACCGTCCGTTTTGTCAAGGAGAAGCTCGTCGAGATGGGCTATGAGCCGATGGACTGCGGTGATCATGGCGTCGTCGCTCTGGCTGGCGGAAAGCACGGCGGCAAGTGTGTGCTGGTCCGCGCCGACATGGATGCCCTTCCGATGAAGGAGGAGAGCGGTCTGGAGTTTGCGTCGGAGTGCGATACCGCTGCTCATACCTGCGGTCACGATACCCATGCGGCGATGCTGCTTGGCGTAGCAAAGATCCTGAAGGAGATGGAAGATGAGCTGCCGGGTACGGTCAAGCTGATGTTCCAGCCGGCCGAGGAGCGTCTGTCCGGTGCCAAGGCCATGCTGGCTGCCGGTATTCTGGAGAATCCTCATGTCGACGCAGCTGTCGGCATGCATACGATCGCAATGCGCGAAACCGGCACCGTTGGCTATAAAATCGGCGGCATGTTCTCCTCTGCCGACGAATTCCTGATCACAATGCATGGCAAGGGCTGCCATGGTGCACAGCCACAGGCCGGCGTCGACCCGATCAATATTGCCTGCCACACCTATCTCGCCCTGCAGACCCTGACCAGCCTCGAGATCGGCTCCGGGGACAATGCCGTCCTCACCGTCGGCAGCATCCATGCCGGAAAGGCTTCCAATGTTATCTCCGACGAGTCCACCCTGTTCGGAACCTTCCGCACCTACGATTCCAAGATTCGGAATCATATGCAGAAACGCCTGGTCGAGATCTCCAAGGGTACCGCTGAGATGTTCCGCGGTACGGCAGACGTCGTCTTCCCGATCGAGTGCCCGCCACTGATGACAGACCCCGAGGTCATGGGGACAATGGGAAAAGCCGTCGCCGCTGCCCTTGGCGATGCCGCAACGATCGAGACCGACTGTGAGCCTTTCTCCGGCTCGGAGGATTTCGCCAGCGTAAGCGAGGCTGTCCCGGCCGCCTTCTTCTTCCTGGGAGCCAAGCCCTACGATTACGAAGGCTACAGCCAGCACAACGCAAAGATTCGTTTTAATGAAGACGCATTTCCGTTCGGCGTAGCGACTCTTTCGTCCGCCGCCGTCGGCTGGCTGGAGGCCCATAAAGAATGATCCCTGTCGAAATCAAAAGCGCTGCAGAGTCCCTTCTGCAGCGCATCGCCACCTCAACCTCACCGGTTTTTACCGTCCTGACCGCCGAGCGCCAGCTCCAGGAGGCCGGTTTTTTTGAGCTGCCGCTGTCCGGCGACTGGAATACGCCGATCGCTGCCGCTCTTGATTCGGAAACCCCGGCAGCCTTCTACACGAAGGTGTATGACAGCTCACTCTTCGCCTTTATCCTGCCGCCAAACGCCGACCTGACCCCCGGCGGGCATTTCCGCCTGCGGATCGCTTCGGCGCACACCGATTCCCCTTGTTTTGCGATCAAGCCCACCCCGGATATGACTGCCTCAGGCTGCCATAAACTGAACATCGAAGGATACGGCGGGATGATCAAGAACGCGTGGCTGGACCGGCCGCTGTCACTCTCCGGCAAGGCGCTCATCCGCTCATGGGATCCCTTCCATCCGGAAGTTCGGTATCTGGATTTTCGCCGGCCTCTCCTTACGATCCCGAATCTGGCCATCCACATGAACCGCGAGGTCAATGAGGGGAAAAATTACAACACGCAGATTGATATGCTGCCTGTGACAGACGCTGTGACGGAAGCGCTGCGCTCCTCCCTGGAGGAGAATGACACCTTCCTGAAGCTCTTATCCTCTGAGCTTTCGGTCGCCCCTGAGGATATCCTGAGCTACGATTTCCGCCTGTATCCTTTTGAAAAAGGCTGCATTCTGGGCTTTGACGAAAGCCTGATCTCCGCGCCACGGATTGACAACCTCACCTCGGTGGACTCCTGCATCAATGCTTTGATCCATACCTACAAATCAGCCAGCTGTGAGACAGGAATGTCGGACATGGCAGATCTGCCGGATGACGCAGCAGAAGACACTCTTTCCCTGCATCAGATAAACGAGGGCACCGAGGAATCCTTGCCTCCTGTTCTCGATGTGATCGCTCTGTTTGACCATGAGGAGGTCGGCAGCCACACCAAGCAGGGCGCCGCATCCCGGATCCTGTCGCTTTACCTGGAAAAGCTCTACGATGCGCTCGGTTTTTCCCGCCGTGAGCTTTTCGACGATATGGCGGACGGCCTCATGTTTTCCCTGGATGTCGCACATGCCGCCCATCCCAATATTCCGCAAAAAAGCGACCCCACCAACCAGGTTCGCATGAATGGCGGAGTCACCTTGAAACTTGCCTCCTCTCAGCGCTACGCCTCCGACGCAGAGGGCGTTGCCATCGCAAAGGAGCTCTGCCACCTGGCAGGTGTCCCTTGCCAGGAGTTTGTAAACCGCTCCGATGAGCGCGGCGGTTCAACCCTCGGCGCCATCTCATCGACCCTGCTTCCTATGCGGACCGTCGACATGGGCATCGCTATCCTTGCGATGCACTCCGCCCGCGAGCTCGCCGGCGTCTACGACCCCTGGTATATGCAGAAATTGATAGAGCGCTTTATGAGCGCGGAGTAAAGAAATCTAATTATTGTCTCAGCAAAGAAACGCCTCCAGGTCCATTGCGGCCTGAAGGCGTTCTTCATTTCGATTAATTCTTTATCTTCTTCTCTTCCTTAGATCGCTACGGTCTTCTGGAAGGTCTCGATCCACTCAGCCTTGTGCTCGTTGATATAAGCCTCGTCAAAGGACTTCAGAGCATCCATGGCATCCTCGCCGTAAGCAAGGTAGATCTTCTGCTCATCGCTCATCTCAGCATTCATGTTGACCGGAGCCTCTACCATGACGTCTGCGATCTTATCCTGAGCAGCCTTGGAGATCAGATACTCGACAAAGAGCTGAGCAAGCTCAGGGTTCTTGCAGTTCTTGACGACGTTGACGGTAGCCGGTGCGCCGAAGGTACCTTCCTCAGCATCCTGCCACTTCATGTTGATACCGGCATCGATCAGGCCCTTCATGTTGATGTCCATGAAGACGGTGATGGCAATTTCCTTGTTGGTGAAGGCGGTCTGAACATCAGCAGTAGTGGTGTACCACAGTGCGATGTTGTCCTTCTTCTCCTGCATCAGAGCGAAAGCATCGGAGACATCCTCCTGGGTGCCGCCCATTGCCTCTTCCATGGCAACCAGCATGTAAGGGCCAGCAGTGGAAGCCATATCCGGCAGAGCTACCATTCCGGCGTACTTGTCATCGAACAGCTCCTGATAAGACATCGGAACCGGCAGGTCAGCCTCTTCCAGAGCGTCTGCATCGTACATGATGCCGTAGCGGCACAGGGAGTAGCAAGGGCCGAAGCCGTCCGGGTTCTGAGCGAAATCATACAGCTCAGGAAGGCTGGTGACGACGCTGGTGTCGATCATCTCAAACAGATCCTGGCTGTTGCAGGTATCTGCAAAGCTCTTGGTCAGCAGGGCGATATCTGCCTGCGGATCATCCTTCTCAGCCATCAGCTTGTTGACGCGGTCGCCGTTGCCGGGAGTCGGATCCACGATGATGGAGCAGCCGTACATTGCCTCGAAATCTGCGCAGAGTTTCAGAAGACCACCCTCAGCCCAGCCCCAGGTAGCGACGACGAGCTCAGCGCCCTCGAAGTTCATGTCAGCGGGAGCCATCTCGGTCTCATTGTCCATAGCACCGGTGGTTGCGGCCATCGTCTCATCGCCCATAGCAGCAGTGGTATCTGCCGCCGGAGCGTTGGAGCTGGAGCTTGCACCGCATGCGCCAAACAGACCTGCTGTAATAGCAGCAGCTGCGCTGGCCTTTAAAAAGTTTCTTCTGGAAATCGTGTTCATTGGTTTGTTCCTCCTGTAAAAATGATTTTGATTCGCAGCAGTAATATGTATGCATTTTTTCATGACGTATGCTGCTGCATGAATTATGGAAACAGCCGCCAGGGAAGCTCAACTTTTGCCTGCCCGGCACGCTGTAACTACCGTGTTTTCTTAACAGCGATGGATCACGCTTCGCTTCCCGGATACACTAAGAGCTTATCCATCGGGAAATAGACCCAGACATTGTCATCGTCTTCATCCGTGCTGCGTTCATAATTGTGAACCGCCGGATAGACATCCTCCTCAAAGCATCCATGGATCTCAAGGCGTGTCCTCTGTCCTTTGTACGTGACGCTGCGGATCTGGCCTCCTACGATGTTCTCCCCACTGGTCTCGGCCAGCTCGATATTCTCGGAGCGGATGGTCAGCACGCATGGATCGCCGGGCTCCATGTCCTTTGTCTGATCGGCCGGGACGAAGAGGCGGCTTCCGCTGCAGACAACCTCGGTCCGGTCGGAAAGCTTATCCTGGATATGGCCATGGATAAAGGTCGTAAAGCCCATGAAATCTGCGATGAAAGGACTGGCCGGATGGTCATAGACCTCCTGAGGACGGCCGATCTGGAGGATCTGTCCGGCATCCATGATGATGACACGGTCCGCCAGGGAGACTGCCTCCTCCTGGTCATGGGTGACGATGATGGTCGTGATGCCAAGCTCCTTCTGGATTCTTTTGATCTCGACCTGCATCTCGACACGAAGCTTTGCGTCGAGGTTTGACAGCGGCTCGTCGAGCAGCAGGATCTGCGGTCTCGTGACCAGCGCGCGGGCCAGGGCGACACGCTGCTGCTGTCCGCCGGAGAGCTCACGGGGGAATCTCTTGTCAAGTCCCTCAAGCTTTACGAGATCCAGGATCTCCTTCACCTTCTCTGCGATCTGAGCCTTCGGAAGCTTCTGCAGCTTCAGGCCAAAGGCCACGTTTTCAAAGACGGTCATATGCGGGAACAGGGCATAATTCTGGAAGAAGATGCCGACGTTGTGCCGGTACGGCGGGATCCCCGCCATGTCCTTTCCATCAACTATGACCTTCCCGGAAAAAGGCTCCGTGAAGCCCGCGATCATACGCAGGGTCGTCGTTTTTCCACAGCCGCTGCCGCCTAAAAGGGCGATCATCTCGCCATCCGCGACAGTCAGGTTCATATCTTTAACGGCGGTGAAATCGCCGAATTTCTTTGTCAGGTTGATCAATTCCAAAGTCGCCATAGTAATCCTCTCCTAAATATAAGCTATGAAAGCATACGCGCTGCTCCGTTGCCTTCGGCAACTCCCGCTTTTATAAAAACATATCCAATCCCGTAAACTTCTCCATCAGCAGCACGAGCGACAGAGAAATCAGGATCAGGATCGTGGAGACGGCCGCGAGGGTCGGGTCAAAGGTCAGCTCCATGTAATTCATGATACGGACCGGCAGTGTGACAAACTTCGGGGTGCTGAGCAGGGAGCTTAAGACCGCCTCGTCAAAGGAATACAGGAAAGCCAGCAAGGCTCCTGCCACGATGCCGGACTTTGCCAGCGGGATCGTGATCTTGAAGAAGACCTGGATCGGGTTCGCGCCGAGTGAGGCCGCCGCGTCCTCGAGTGTCCAGTCAAAGGTCGTCAGGACGGCGACCGTATTCCGGATGATGTAGGGCAGGATGATGATCATGTGGCCCAGAAGGATCCGGGTGAAGCCGGTCACGCCCTTGATCTGGCTGAAAACCTGCAGCAGCACAAAGGCAAAGGCGATCGACGGTACGTACATCGGTGAGGTAAAGAAGGCCAGCAGAATGTCCTTTCCCTTAAAGCGATACCGCGTAACGCTCAAGGCCGCCGTGACACCCAGAAAGATATCGATCACGGTCGCGATGACGCCGATCTGCATACTCTTGATGAAGCCATCGACGAAGTGATTGGAGCGGTCGAAGATCGCGGAATACCACTTCAGGGTGAAGCCCTGCGGCGGGAAGGTCACGATGGTCGTCGGGGTAAAGGACGCCAGGATGATCACGATGAGCGGAGCTATCAGGAAAACCAGGCACAGGATGGCTACGATTTTGCATACGATATTGACACGATCCTCACGCATTTTTTCAACCTCCCAGTCTTTTCGAGAAACCGGCTGTCGAGACATTCATCAGGAAAATCAGGACAACGATCGCAAACAGCAGAATGTAGCTGATCGCGGAGGCCAGGCCCCAGTTGAAATTGACATTGATCTCCTGCGCGACCATCGTGGCCATCATGCGGAATTTGCTGCCGCCTAACAGTCTCGGGGTGACGTAGGATGTCATGCTCATGATAAAAACCAGCGTGCAGCCGGAGAAAATGCCAGGCGTCGACAGCGGCAAAAGCACCTTCCAGAAGGTCTGGATCGGATTGGCCCCCAGGCTGTAGGCCGCATATTCGACATTCCGGTCGATGCTCTGGATGACACCGGCGATCGAAAGGATCATGTACGGGATCAGAAGATGCACCATACCGATGATGACCGCGGTCTCCGTATAAAGGATCTTGACCGGCTTTTCCACGATATGCAGCGCCTGCAGGAACTGATTCAGCAGGCCGTTGGTACCCAGGATGACCATCCATCCGTAGGAGCGTACGACGGCGCTGACCAGGAACGGGAACAGGATGACGATCATCAGGATGTTTTTCCATTTGGACTTCGTCCGGGCCATGAAATAGGCGGTCGGATAGCCGACTAAGAGGCTTACGAAGGTGGAGATGAGAGACACCCGCACCGTCACCCACAGGATATTCAGGTAAAACGGATCCGTGAAGAACTTGACGAAATCGTTTATGCTGTCCTCCCGCAGAGTCTTTATGAAAATGTAGGCCATCGGGATCACAAACAGGATCACGAGCGCGGCCAGTGTGGGAAGAGCCAGGAAAAAGGCTGCCCTATTACGTTTCATGAGTATTTACCCCTATTCTCTCCTCTGTCTTCTCCTCTTTCTTTTCTTCGATCAGAGGCAGAAATCTCTTGTTTACCACATCGACGAGACCGGAGTCCGTGCACTTGATCTCCGGCGAGACGGCAAGCGCCATCAGCGACAGGAAGCTCATCGGATCTTTGTGCGTCAGCTGCATCTGCTCGATTGCCTCCTGAAGAGCTATCATCTCGGGTGCAAGCTGCGTCATGCTTTTTTCCGACAGGATTCCCCCCACCGGAAGCTCGACACAGGCTAAAAGCCTGCCGCCCTGCACGGCGCAGAGTCCTCCGCCGCACTCGATCAGGTGGTTGGCCGCAATGGCCATGTCCTCATCGTTGGACCCGTAGATGGTCAGGTTGTGGCTGTCGTGCGCGTAGGTCACGCCGAACGCTCCGCAAAATCCATCGATCCCCTCGAGGAGCCCCAGGGAAATCTCCCGGCCTTTGTGCGTCACCTCGTTGGCCAGGAAAGCCTCCTTCCCGTAACGATGCCGGTACTCGGCCACCGCAAGCAGCTCGCCATCCGGTGTCTCTTTATAGCCATGGCGGTAGAAAACCGCCATTTTCATCCATCCCGTGTAATCTACGATCCCGTCACGGACCGGCAGCGTGCGGATCACGCGCTTCGTGCGCGAGGTTCTGGCATCCGACCGGATCACGTTCAGCTCAGCGCTGGTATCGCTCATGCGGTCTGCCGGCATCCGGATGGCAAAATCCTTTGCCTCCACCGGGTGCACATGGATCGAGTGGAAAAATCGTTCCGGATAGTGGTATTCCGGCAGCGAAACCGTACACCGTCCATTCTCCGCAACAACCTCGCCATCCGAGATGACCAGATCCGGCCTTATCTCCGTAAGATCCGGCATCAGCACGATGTCCGCCCTCCGTCCCGGCGCAATCGCCCCGCGGTCATACAGGCGCATACGGTCTGCCGCATTGATCGTCACGTAGCGGACCGCCTTTAACGGGTCAAGTCCCAGACGGATCGCCTCGCGGACACTGGCGTTTAAATGCCCCTCCCTCACGATACGGATAAAAGGCACATCGTCCGTCACCAGCATGATCCTGTTCTGGACCGGGTAATCATTCAGGAATTTCATGAATTCCTCGGTGTAAAACTGCTTCTGAACCTGGATCGCCACGCCCAGACGCAGCTTCTCCTCGGCTGTCCTCGGATCGGACACCGTGTGGTCACTGTCGACGCCTGTCATGACGAAATTCTGAAGCTTTTTTCCACTCAGGATCGAGATGTGCCCATCGAGCAGAGCACCGCGCTTTCTGGCCGCCCGGATGATGTTAAGAAGCCTCTCGTCGCCTCCGGCAACCCCGTTGAAATCCATCATCTCGCCCATGGCCGTGACACCTGGGAGGTCTAAAAGCTCCTCCATGTCCTCCGGCTCCATGAAAAAGCCGGATCTCTCATAGCCGGGCGAGGACGGGATCGTCGACGGTGCCGCCATGAAAACATGCAGCGGCAGCCCCGCGGCGGACTCGGCAAAGGCCCTCACACCCTCCACGCCAAAGACATTCCCGATCTCATGGGGGTCCGGCGCGATCGAGGTCGTCCCGCAGGGAAGCACCATCTCGGCAAAATGAGCCGGCGTCATCATGCTGCTCTCGATATGCATATGGGAATCAATAAAACCAGGCACTGCAAAACGATGCTTTCCTTCGATCGTTTTTCCGGCCTGGTAATCAAAGTCCATCTTGCCCACATATACAATGTCCCCATCGCGGACTGCAATATCCCCGTCTTCCACACAAGCGGAAAAGACGTTCACGATCTGAACGTCCCGAATAACCAAATCAAATTTCGAATCCCCGATACCTGAATAACACCAGTCAGAATCCATTGGTTCTCCTGCTTCTCATTACCCGTTTGCCCGGTTATCACAGTGTCTTGCGGCTCATATACTACCCAACAATGATGACGCTAGTCATTCTAAACGTGTTTTTTTCCCTTGTCAAGAAAGCGCACAGCCAGTAAAATATTTTCGTCGTACTACACAAACGAAGGCCTCATTTCAGGCCCTCATGCGACAAATCGCAGGGAAGAAAACGAGCTCCTATTCCGGTACATGTCCCTCATGGGCTATCGTTTCATCTTTTCCCTGTAAACAATGATCTTTCGGAGGTTTCTATGATTTCTGAAAAAACACTCTCCCTCATCCCCGACTGCCTGCGCTGGCGCAGACATCTGCATAAAAATGCAGAGCTCTCCTTCGAGGAATACGAGACCACACGCTACCTGGAGCAGGAGCTGTCTGATATTCCCAACATCACCATCGAAAAGCCCACAAAGACCGGTCTCGTCGTGACTCTGCACGGGACGAAGCCCGGGGCTGATGCGACTAAGTCAGAGGCTGAGCCCGGGACTGATGCGGCTAAGTCAGGGACTGAGCCCGGGGCTGATGCGGCTAAGCAAGAGATTAAAACCGGTCCGGTCATCGCGATCCGGGCGGATATCGATGCTCTGCCGATCCAGGAAGAGGTCGATGTCCCCTTCGCCTCTGTCCATCCAGGCGTCATGCACGCCTGCGGCCACGACGGCCACACCGCGATGCTGCTGGCCGCCGTCCACATCCTGGCCAAGGAGCAGGAAAATCTTCACGGCACCGTGAAGTTCATCTTCCAGCATGCCGAGGAGCTGCCGCCGGGCGGCGCTGTGGAGATGGTCGAGGCCGGCGTCCTGGACGACGTAGACGAGGTCTACGGACTCCACCTCTCAAGCCTCTTCCCCACCGGGCATTTCGGCGTCCGCGCCGGTGCCCTGACAAGCGCCACCGACCGTTTTGACATCGTGATCCGCGGCAAAGGCGGCCACTCCGCCTTCCCGGAAGGCTGCATCGACCCCGTCGTCATCGCCGGCCAGGTCATCGTCGCTCTGCAGACCATCGTGGCAAGGCAGTTTGCCGCCATCGAGCCTGTGGTCCTCTCGATCTGCATGCTCTCCGCCGGCCAGGCCTACAACATCATCCCCGGCGAGGTGAAGATCACCGGCTCCACCCGGTCCTTCTCCCGCACCGTCCGCGAGCAGCTGCCGCAAAAGATCGAGGCCATCGTGAAAGGCGCCTGCGACTCCTACGGCGCTTCCTACGATTTTACCTTCACCCTGGGCTACGCCTCCGTCGTAAACGATGAAAAGCTGACGGCGGACTGCCGTCAGCTCATCGTGGATACCTTTGGCGAGGAGCGCATCTTCCCGATCCAGCTTCTGATGCCCGGCGAGGACTACTCGGCCTTCTCCGAGATCCGCCCCGGCTTTTTCGTGGAGCTCGGCGCCGGCTCCGCGCCCGGCTGCTCCGAGCCTCATCATAACGCGCACTACCGCATGGACGAGGACGCCCTCGCCTATGGTGTTGAGTACTTCTGTCAGCTCGTAAGGCACCGGTTAGGGTAGAGAAAAATCGGGCCTGCCAAACGGCAGGCCCTTCGAGTTCCTCGTTTTCTTCTGTCCAGGGCTTCCTGTCGGAACCCGTCTGGCTATGTTAATCTTCTGCTTAAAACAAGCCTCCGGCTCTAGCCTGGGATCCCGCGTAATAACATGCCCAGTATTCCCCCACTTTTTCAGAGCCCTTCCGGTTCATATTGGGGACAATTTCAAGAATCACGGAAGATAATCCCCAGAATCCTCTCTTGGAAGAGTGGAAAATCTGGGGATTTTGATCTTAGAAAACATCAAAATCCCCAGATTGTACTAGTTAGCACGTTTTTCAGTGGGGGCTATTTCATGATTTTCTTTTCTCCTTCCCCATATTTTTCAAACCAAAGAAAACCTTTAGGGAAAATAGCTATTCTCCCCCATTCAGAAGAATCAATCTGGGGTCTGGAAGCGGAGTAATCCGCCCAGACCCCAGACTATATTGAGCAAGCAGGAAGCTTCACCACCTTGCTCTTAAGCATCTTTCTAGCATCTCTCTAGAAACTCACTAGAAACTCTCTAGCATCTCTCCAGCATATCTCTGGCATCTCTCTATCTTCTCTTCATCAGCAGGACAATTCCGCCTATCAGAGCGATGAGTGCGACAACAGCGACGCCGATCAGAAGGCCGACCGGATTGTGATCGCCGGTATCCGCGCCGTTTCCGCCACTGGTCGGTGCGACGGTCGTAGGTGCTGCCGTCGTGGGCGCTGCCGTGGTCGGAGCTGCCGTGGTCGGAGTCGGAGCGAGGGTCATCGGCTCAGCCTCTGTGGTCTGGGCAGCCGTC
>CAMOGO010000006.1 GCA_946614075.1 uncultured Lachnospiraceae bacterium
ACTCAGGGCCGAGGTAAACTTCCGCGCAGGATTGCCGCTGAAAGCACCCCAGCCGATCTCGGTGAGTCCGTCGCACAGGTAGTTTCTGCGGCGCTCGTAAGCCTTGTTTACGTCCGCGACGCAGGACTGGTCGCCGCGCAGAGCGGCAACGGCCATCTTCTGAACAGGCAGAAACATACCGTAGTCGATGTTTGACTTCAAAAGGGCAAGCTTGCCGGTTATCTCGGGATTTCCGATGCAGAAGCCAATGCGGGCACCGGCGAGTCCGTAGGTCTTCGACAGGGAGTTGAACTCGACGCCGACCTCCATCGCCCCCTCGTACTGCAGGAAGCTGCCGGTCGTTTTCCCGTCAAAGACAAGCTCAGAGTATGCATTGTCGTGCAGTACGATAATGTCGTATTTTTTCGCAAAGGCAATGAGCTTCTCGTACCACCAGGACGGAGCGAGGGCTGTCGTCGGATTATTCGGATAAGAGACGACCATAAGCTTTGCCTCGCGGGCAACCTCCTCGGGTATTTCATCAAAGTCGATGAGATAGTCCTTCTCCTCTTTCAGCTGCATATAGTAAAGGCGTGCCCCGGCTAAACGAGGGCCATCGGCGAAAATCGGATAGCAAGGATCCGGGACCATGACCAGGTCACCTTCGTTGGCGATAGTCAAAGCCAGATGGGCCAGGCCGTCCTGTGATCCCAGGAGGGACGTAACCATGGTCTTAGGATCGATCGTCACATCAAAGCGTCTTTTGTACCATTCGGCTACCGCTTCGCGCAATTCAGCCGTATCGCCAATCGCGTAGACATAGTTCCGCGTATCCTGTGCGGCATCCACGAGTGCCTGAATAATGTGCGGTGCCGGTGGGATATTCGGCGCTCCGATGCTGAAATCGTATACCGGAAGGCCCTTAGCCGTCCTCTCTTTTCTCAAATCAGCCAATGTTGTAAAAATACTAGGGCCAAACTGGTCCATACGTTTTGCGAATTTCATAAATACTCTCCCAATCTCTATCTCATTTTGTACCTGATTTTCTATCCAATCCCTAATACATCCAACAGGAGCTTGATAAACAGCATGGTGAATACGATATAAAACATGGGTCTTACGAAGCGGGCGCCTTTTTTCAGGGCGATGGCTGCTCCGAGATAGTTTCCGACCATGTTGCAGATCGTGAGTACCGGGATCAGGTTGAATACCATCGCGCCGCTCATGGCATAGGTGATGGCTGCGGAGGTGAAGCTGCAGATGCTGATGAACTTCGCGTTTCCGGAAGCCATCAGAACATCCATGCGGGCAGCTACACAGAAGGCAATGATGAAGAAAGTGCCTGCGCCGCCGCCGTAAAAGCCCTGATAGGCGCCGATGAAAAAGCCGATGAGAGCGCCGCGGATCATAAGCGATCGCCCGGAGAGCTCATCCATGTGGTTCTCCTTGCCAAAATCCCGGTTCAGAAGAAGCACGATAAAAATCACCGGAATCAGGACCAGCAGTACTTTCTCCAGGATTTCCTCCGGCAAATAGATATTGAACCGGGCGCCGAGGCTGGACCCGACCATCGCGCAGACAGCCGCGGGGATGCCGGATTTGAAATCGATCTTGCCGCTTTTCGCGTACTTGGCAAAGGAGGTCGCTGCGCCAAGGGCGCTGCCTCCCATGTTGGTGCCGACCACATAGGTGGCGGGGACGCCCGTCATCAGCATGGTGGGCACGGTAATCAAGCCTCCACCACCGCATACGGCGTCAAAAAAACCTGCCAGTAAGAAGGCGGCTGCGATCAAGAGCCCTGCTCCGCTGAAAACTTCGATATTCATATCTATGCCTCCGATTCGCTTTCCTTCAGGCGCTCGGCCAGTGTCTGGCAAGCGTCCTTCATGTGCTCTTCCATTCTTTCGGATGCCTCCCTGGCATTTCCCGCCTTCAGGCTCTCCATGATCCTCCGGTGGTGGTAAAGTCCACTCTCATACCCAAAGATCGCATTCATCTGTCTGTGATTGTATGCGGTCTCCGTGAAAATCCGGTGCAGGCTTTTCTCGATCAGTTTATTGCCGGAGGCTTCCGCGATGACTTCATGGAATCCCATATCTGCCCGGATAAAGGCATCCCGGTCGACATGATTGGCCCGTTCCATCCTATGCAGGCATTCTTCAAGCCTGGCGATCGTCTGCGGGGTCATGTGCTCTGCTGCCAGATAGCAGCCGGAGGGCTCCAGGATGCGCCGGAATTCCAGTACCTGGTCGATTTCCCGGCAGTCCTCCGCCGTGATGATTTCCTGCGGATTGGGGACATCCTCCACACGGTCACGCAGCAAGAAGGTTCCCTTTCCATGCACGCTTTCCAGCACGCCCAAGCCGATCAGCTGTCCGATCGCCGCCCGGATGCTGGCACGGCTGACGCCAAGCTCCTGGGTCAGGGTGTTTTCCGAGGGGATTTTCTCCCCCGGCTTCCATTCTCCATTGTTGATATTGGCTGTCAGGTACTCCACGACCTGCGCCGTTACATTATTTCGTTCAATCTTCATAGTACAGTTCCGGATGTATTGGGCATCCGCATATTATAATTTAGTGCATAATCGCCGCGTCACCCATTTGCATATATAGATTGACGCTGCATGGATTCTTGGCAATGCTGTCAGTACAGTCCCATCCCGATCAGCAGAAGTACCTCAGAGAGGATGCCAACCAAAATGGAAAAGCTATTAGCCGCACTTGCCTTTCCCTGGTCACCTCCACAGTCTCCGACAAAGGCCGGTGCGGCCGCGCTTAAAGGTGCGAAAAGGACGATCACGACGGCCTGCCGCACCACCAGGTCAAACGGCAGCAGGTTGTAGACGAGAAGGGATGCCACAACCGCGAATGCAAGCCTCAGTCCAAGGATTCCTATTATATCCCGGATATACTCCGGCTTCAGGTCCAGCCGGAACAGCAGTCCGATCATCAGCATCGCGGTAAAAATATTTGCGTTTGCCGCAGGCTCTACGAGAGTGATCAAAGCCTCCGGAAGCCGGATCCCCGATATCGTCAGGAGAAACATGGTCAGATACGCGATCAGGGAAGGGCTGGACAGGAGCTTTTTGATAAAAGGCAAGACCTGAAACCGGCTTTTCCCTTTATTCACCACGGTATCCGTGACGGCGTAGGTGCCCCCCAGGCACATGATGCTGTTGCCTACATCGTACATGCAGACCGCTGCCACGCCGAGGGCGGGCAGGAAGCTTTGTACGAAGGGCAGGCTGAAGGCTCCGATATTCGCCGCCGGCAGGCAGAGCATATAGATGGCGCGGTCGCTCTTATTGCGCTTTGCGGTCACCAGATACCCGACAAACACCATTACGACATTGCAGAAAAATCCCAGCACCAGGATCAGAAGCATCGAAATGTCGAGCGAATCCATCCTGGAAAAATTGATGATAACAGCGGCCGGCAGTGTCACATTCATCAGGATCTTCTTGATGGCCTCCCCGCTGTCCTCCGGGACCAGCCCGGAGGTGCGCAGCAGGATGCCGACCAGGATCACCAGCACAAAGGAGCCGGCCTTCAACAAAACGGTTTCCATTTATCCTCCCAATTTTCCTTATCCGTCAAAAGTGCGTGTAGTCAGTCTGGGCGGCTTCATCACGAAACGGCTCATAGCCGCTGGTCTGGGATGCCTCTGCCTTACTGACGCAGGCGGCTCTTCTCTTTTCCCAGGTTTTCGCGATATCCTTCTGAATCACAAAGGGAACGATCTCACGGGTCAGATCCTTCGTGAGGTCCCAGCCGCAGACACTGCAGACCGAAGTCGAATCCTCTGTACTGGCAAGTGCTCCGCCGCAGATCGGACAGCCGTTTTTCGACTTCCTTTTCGGTGCTTTGCCCGCGCTGAGTACAGCTTCCATCTCACTGGGGTTATCCGGGATGAAGCGCTCTCTTTGGTCGATTTTTCCCTTTACGCTCTTGCCATCCGGGAAGGTAAGCTTTCCGGTACCGGTATTGTCAGACCACATACCGTCGAAAACATAACCGCCGTCAAAAAAGAACTGACCTCTGCCGGCGCGCTTATAGTCCGAGTAGCCGCCCTTGTAGTAAGCGGTTTTACCCTTGCGGTGCAGCTCGCCGATGCCGGTACGGACTCCCTCCACGAAATCTCCTGAGTACCAGTCTCCGTTCTTAAAGAAATATCTCCCTTGACCGGTACGCTTGTCCTCCACAAAATTTCCTTCGTAGACATCTCCGTCCGGCCAGGTACGACGGCCAAAGCCGTTGAAGTTGTCATTTGTCACAGCCCCCGTATAGGTGCCTCCGTCAGCCCAGGTATAGACTCCCTGTCCATTGATTTTCCCATTGACATAGGTGCCCTCAAAGGTGTCTCCGCTTTTGAATGTTTTCTTCCCTTTGCCAGAAAGGGTTCCGTCTTCGAAGTTCCCTTCATAGACCTTTCCGTCGGCCCAGATATATTTCCCATGGCCTGTGCGTTTATCATCGATGAAATTTCCTTCGTAGACATCCCCGTTCGTCCATACGCGGCGGCCGTAGCCGTTGAAATTCCCATTGGAAACTGCCCCGGAATAGCTGCCCCCGGAAGCCCAGGTGTAGACTCCCTGTCCTTCCATTTTTCCATCTTTAAAGCCGCCTTCATAGACGTCCCCGTTCTTGTAAGTCTTCTTACCCTTGCCAACTATTTTGCCATCTATGAAATCTCCTTCGTAGACATTCCCGTCGGCCCAGATATATTTCCCGTAACCGGTACGCTTGTCATCGATGAAATTCCCCTCGTAGACGTCTCCGTTTGCCCAGGTCTCCCTGCCAAAGCCATTGAAATTTCCATTGGAAACCGCGCCGGTGTAGGTGCCTCCGGACATCCAGGTAAAAACCCCGTAGCCTTCGAACTTATCATTCTTGAAATCCCCTTCAAAGGTATTTCCGTTTTTATAGGTTCTTTTACCCTTGCCACAGAATTTGTCGTCGACGAAATCGCCTTCGTAAAAGCCGCCGTCAGCCCAGACGTATTTGCCTTTTCCGTTGAATTTGTCGTTTCGGAAATTACCCTCATAGTAATCTCCGTTTTTCAGCGTATACTTCCCTTTTCCGCTGTACTGGTCGTTTTCGAAATTACCCTCGTACTTTGCGCCGCTTTTCAAGGAAAAAACACCGTAGCCTTCACGCTTGCCGTTCCGGATTTTTCCCACATAGGTGCCATTATCGTACTCGACAGTCTTATCTCCAAAAAGTGCCATAGCTGCTCCTCATAGTATCTTGAATGTTCTGAATGTTTAAGGAAGCTGCGCAAATGAATGCAGCCTCGTTTCTATCCGTGAAATTACCGATATCTCCTACGCGAAGCGGATCAGGAACTTCAGCTCATAGTCGCGGTCTGCGGGGTAGGTGTACTCCGGCATGATTGCGGGGCCGCAGGCTCCGGTGCCGATGCCCTGCTGGAAGGCCTGGATCGTCACGTAGGTTCCGGTCCGTTTCTCATCCCCACGGTGCTTCATGCCGGAAAGGGCGAGATCGGTGTATGGCTTGATGCCAAGCTCAAAGGGCTTCTCCAAGGCCTCGAAAATGACCGTAGAAGTTCCGTCGGAAAGGGCTGCCCTGGTGCAGTCGCAGCGGTTTCCGCTCTCCTGCGGCTTGATGTTGGGCTCCGTCATGTCGCAGACATGGCAGGATACCTCGCGGATCGGGAACTGCTCCTTCATGTCGCAGTAGCTCTCGCCGGTGCGTCCGGTGTAGGTTACCTCGTCAAAGGTCTCGTCGAGACGGAAGGTCTTGCCGAAACGCGGCACGACGCCTTTGCCGGAGTCGCAGTGCAGGCGGCTCGTGACCAGGATGCCGTCCTGAGTCCCCTCGTAGGTGTCGGTGACGGTGAATTTGCATTTTTTATTGCTGACCTTGGATACCACGCGGACTCCGGACGGGATGGTCTCGGTGGAGACGACCGTCTCGGTCTGGGTCAGGTAAGGCTTCATCGAATTCCGGAACATCAGATCGGTATCGTTGTCCGTAGCGGCGCGGTACAGGATCGTGGACGGCTCGCCGGTCGTCATTTTCTTCCCATCCGGGAGGGTCAATGTCAGGCGTCCGTCAGCGATGGTGCACGCAGCCGGAAGCGGCTTTACCGTCTCAGGGGCCTTCGCCACGCAAGCCGCAAGGGTCATCTGCTCCTCCGACACGATGCGTCCTGTCACGGTGTCGGTCGTGGTCACAATCGCGGACAGGTTCCCGTCGACCATTTTTCCTGCCGGGATGGTAAGGGTGGCTTTCGCAAGCGGTGCCACCTCCGGACGCATCGTGTGAATGGTCCCGTCGTTCCAGGCGAAGGAGAGCTCATAGCGTGTCCCCTCCGCAAAGCCTGTGGTATTGAAAAACTCCACCGTGCAGGTGCCGTCGGCACTCTGCTTTCCCGACACGCGGATTGGGCGGTAGATAAACTTGATGATCTTGGCACCGGCGGAGGGCTTGCGGTCCGGGTAAAAAAGACCGTCCACGCAGAAATTCCCGTCGTGCTCCCACTCGCCGTGGTCGCCGCCGTAGGTGTAGCTTCCGTCCTTGTGGAGGACTGCATGGTCCACCATCTCCCAGACGCAGCCGCCCATCAGGTTGTCGTAGTGATAGATCTGCTCCCAGTAGGCCTCGGTGTTTCCGGGGCCGACGCCCATCGCGTGCGCGTATTCGCACAGGAAATAGGGTCTGTCATTCAGCCTCTTCTGCTTCCGGCAATGCTCGCCGACATCGTGGACCATGGTGACGCTCGGGTACATCTCGCTGCCGACGTCATAAGCCTCGCGCTTGCAGTGAATGGCGCTCTCGTAGTGAACCGGGAGCGTCGATACGCTCTTCAGGTAGTCGTACATGGCGTCCGTATTGTGATAGCCGCCTGCCTCATTTCCCAGGGACCACATCACGATGGAGGTGTTGGCGTGGATTTTATCCCGCGCGTACAGTCTCTTGATCCGGTCCACGTAGCGAGGCTCCCACTTCGGGTCATGGCTGATGGAGTTGTAGGTCGGCGGGATCTGGTGAGCAAAGGTTCCGTGCGTCTCGAGGTCATTCTCGTCCACGATGTAGATGCCAAGCTCATCCGCAAGCTCCAGAAGCAGCGGATCCGGCGGATAGTGGGAGGTTCGGATCGTGTCGATGTTGAATTCCTTGCAGATCTCGACATCCTTGCGGATCTCCTCCGGTGTCATGGTGTAGCCGCCCGTCGGGCTGGTGTCGTGATGATTCACGCCATGGAACTTGATCTTTCTTCCGTTGACGTAAAAAACATCCTTTTTGATCTCAACGGTCTTAAAGCCGATCCGCTCCTTGATGCAGGCGGTCGGCGTCTCATAGTACATATCGTAAAGGATGGGAGCATCGGCGTTCCACTCGGTCACGTCAAGCCCCGTAAAAACCGCCTCAGCCTTTCCATCCTTGGCGGCCACGGTCTTGGTCATGCTCAGCCCGTGTCCCGCAAGGGTAAAGGTCACGTCGGTGTCAGTATAGGTTTTCGCGGACATGGTCAGGGTGTAGTGGTCTCCCTTTTTGGCGGTCACAGCGCCGATATCCTCGATATCCGTGGGCTCCGAAACGCGCAGCAGGACATCGCGGAAGATACCGTTGTTGCGGAACATGTCCTGTCCCTCGAGGTAGGTGCCGTTGCACCAGCGGTGGACCACGGCCACGAGCTCGTTGACTCCGCCGCGGATCTTTCCGGTCAGGTCAAACTCTGCGGTATTGTGCGCGCCTTCGGAATAGCCGATGAACTCGCCGTTCAGATACAGATCCAGGCAGCTTGCCACGCCCAGGAAGGAAATGACGAAGTTCTTCTCCGGATCCATGATCATCAGCGGGCGGCGGTATACACCGACAAAATTATACTCATCCTCCGGCTTTTTCCAGCGGGGTGAAATCTTCTGGTCCACGCCGATCCAGGAAAAGACCGTGCCGACCTTCTCCGTCGTGGGAATCACCGGCGGCTTGTAGGGGAACTGATAGCGGATGTTCACATAAAAAGGTCTGTCGTACCCCATGAACTGCCAGCAGCCGGGTACCTTGACCGTTTCAAAAGCCTCCTGCTCGGTGTCGAGGACCGCGGGCAGCTCAGCCGGTCTCGGGTAAAATCTGAAATCCCAGTCGCCGTTTAAGCAGATAACCTTCTCCGAAGAATATCTCTTTTTCTCCGGGGTGACGGCGTCGGCCTGCTCCCGGTCCGGATACGGGATGAAATAGCTTCTTCCCGGAAGCTTATTCCTCTCGAAGATCTGAAAATCATGGTAATTTGAAGTATTCAGAGTGTACTTCATCTGAAAATGTCCCCCTTAAGCATGTTATTTCCCCGATCGGCAGCAAACACGTACCCCTACCTGCCGTCCGTTTCCATCGTTTTGTCTTTAAACCTTGAATCGATAGCCCACGCCCCAGATGGTCTCGATGTATTGCGGCTTGGAGGTGCTGAGCTCGATTTTTTCGCGGATTTTCTTGATATGGACCGTGACCGTCGCGATGTCGCCGACGGACTCCATGTCCCAGATTTTGCTGAAAAGCTCTTCCTTGGTGAATACCCGGTTCGGGTTGGAGGCCAGGAAGGTCAGCAGGTCAAACTCCTTGGTGGTGAAATTCTTCTCCTCGCCGTTGATAAAGACGCGGCGGGCGGTCTTGTCGATCTTCAGGCCGCGGATCTCGATGATCTCATTTTCCTGCTGCCCGGTGCCGATCAGGCGCTCGTAGCGGCTGAGGTGTGCCTTGACGCGGGCCACCAGCTCGCTCGGGCTGAAGGGCTTCGTTATATAGTCGTCGGCGCCGAGGCCTAAGCCGCGGATTTTGTCGATGTCGTCCTTTTTCGCGGAGACCAGAAGGATCGGGGTGTTTTTCGCCTTGCGGATCTTCTTGCAGATCTCAAAGCCGTCCACCTCGGGCAGCATGAGGTCCAGGATGAACAGGTTGAAGTCCTCCTTCAGGGCTCGCTCCAGTCCGATCTTTCCTGAATTTTCGATCTCGACCTCAAAATCCGACAGCTCCAGATAATCCTTTTCCAGCTCGGCGATGCTCTCTTCATCCTCAATAATCAGAATTCTGCTCATACTCTTCCTCCCGGTACTTTCTTAATACAATATGCATCGTGGTTCCTTCGCCCTCTACGCTGGTCGCCCAGATCTTGCCGCCGTGGTCGGCGATAATCTTGCGTACGATGGAGAGGCCGATCCCGCTTCCTCCCTTTTGGGAATTCCGTGAGGCATCCGTGCGGTAGAAGCGCTCAAATATATTAGGCAGGTCGGCGTTTGCGATGCCTCTGCCGTTGTCCTCGATATTGATCTGGACCTGGTCGCCCACGTCCAGGATGTCCATATGGATGACCTGTTTGGGTTTGTCCATGTATTTGACCGAATTCCCGATGATATTGTTGATGACGCGCTTCATCTGCTCGGCATCCGCCACGATCATCGTCTCGTCGTCTACCCGGTTGCGGTAGCGGAACTCGATGTTCTGGGCCTCCAGCTCATCCTTCAGGTCCGAAACGCAGTCGGAGAAGTACTCCGAGACATTCAGTTTGACAAAGGAATACGGTATTTTGTTGGTGTCGATCTTGGAGTAAAAGGTCAGCTCGTCGATCAGGCGATCCATGTCGCAGGCCTTGTTGTAGATGGTCCGCAGGTATTTTTTCTGCTTCTCGGGGGAGGAGGCAACGCCGTCCATGATGCCCTCGACATAGCCCTTGATCGCGGTGATCGGGGTTTTCAGGTCGTGGGAGATATTGCTGATCAGCTCCTTGCTCTCGCGGTCGTACTCAAGCTTCTCCTGCGCGGTCTGCTTCAGCTGCAGGCGCATCTCCTCAAAGTTGCTGCAAAGCTGGCCGATCTCATCATCGTCATAGATGTCCATGACGTAGTCGAGATTTCCCTCCTTGATCTCCTGGGTCGCCTTCTGCAGCTCATTGATCGGACGGAGCAGCGTGTAGTACAGCCACATCGTCAGAGTAAAGGCAATCAGCACCAGGGCCGCTGCGAGGCTGATCATCAGGCGGATGGCGAGATTCCGGACCTCCGGAAGGATGATGGTCGCCTCCGTGATGATGCAGACGCGGCCGGCATCGCCGTTCCGGAACTCGAACATCTGCTGTTTGACAAAGCAGTTCTCGTCCCCCGCCAGGTATACGCCGCCGTCTTCAAAGGTTGCATGCTCCGTCGTATTCAGGATGAGACTCTTCAGGTCGTGCTCGATCTTTCTGGGGTAATTACTGTAGATGACCGCCCCGTCCCGGATCACGACCAGGCTGGCGTTCAGCTCGTCGAGATCCTGCGTAAAGCGCAGAAGCGTCCCGCTTTCGGTGATGGCGTCGGGGTCTGCATTCAGCTGCTCCAGGATATCCGTCTCGCACTCAGCCGTCGCGGCGTTCAGGGTCTGGATGCCGTTTCCCATGATCGCCTCAAGGATGTTTTCCGTCTGATATTTCTCCTGCAGGGTCTGCAGCTGCGTCTTCTGGAAGACGTTGATGAAAAGCATGAGCAGGAGGACCGGGACGAAAAGGATCGTCAGGAACACCAGCATCAGCTTGGACTGCAGTTTCAAATTACCACTTCCTCTTATTTTTCGCGATTTTTCGCGATTTTCGCGATTTTTCGCGAATCCTGTTTCTGTTTACAGGGTCCTTTTATTTCAGTGTGATTCTTTTCATGGTCTGGGATCCGATCTGGATCCAGTTCTGGCGGTCGATATTGATCAGTTTCACGATCGTCCCAAACAGGGCTCCGGAATACTTCTCATCCCCGTCGGTCGTGTAGATCCGGCACTCAAAGCCGTTTGTAAACACGACAAAGTCGCCTGTGATCAGGACATCCTCGTAGGTCATATCCGTCACAAAGGTGGACTTGACCGAGCCGTTGCCATTGTACAACGTAACCTTACGCTGGGACGAGCTTTCGGCATTTTCCGCATCGGTTACTACGCCGACGTACCCGCCGCCTGTGAAGACGCTGTGGATCTCCCCGCTGATCTCGATCTCCTTTGCAATCTCGGGCGAGACCTCATTATGCAGGGAATAGAAGGTGAGCCGGTCGTCGGCAAAGGCGACGGCCTCCTTCTGGGACAGGAACTCGACGTCGGCCACGATCGCGTCGTTGTAATGCTCATAGCCGCCGACGATACGCTGGACCACATTTTTGCCTGCGTCGGAGAAATTGTAGAAGACGACCTTGTTCTGCATAGCGCCGGCGCTCAGGTAGACGTAGGACGCCGCGAGCAGGGTGCCGTCGGAGGAAAGCGAGATATCCAGCGGATATCCGTCGCCGGACAGGATCGTCTTGATCTCGATATCGAGCGCCGAGCCGGCCGGTGCGAAAAAGCGGATGTAGTTGGCTGCCGCATCCTCCAGGATCGCCGCGACCACGCCCTTTCCGGAGACGACGGCCTTGGTGATCGGCAGCGTCACACTGCCGTTTCCGGTGCTGCCCTCCAGGTTGAAAATGTAGAATTTATACCCCTTCTGGTCGAAGATCACGAGGTAGTCTCCGTTTTTGGAGGCTACGGGGTATGTCATCTCATAGGCCTGCGACCAGATCGAAGTGCCGTCCGCGCCGTAGTAGGCCGCGCCGTCGCGGTCGTATTTCACGACATTCTCGCCGAACAGGATGAAGTTCGTGTAGCTGTTTTCCTTCATCTCGACCGTCCAGACCTCGGCGGTCTCGGTCACACGAACGTCCGAAAAGAACATCCGGTAGATGACGACCAGGAGGATGAGCAGCACAAAAATGACCGCGACCCAGAAGGGCGGCTGCCGGCGAAGCTTCTCCCATAAGGATTCCTCATACTCCTCGAGCTCCTCATTTTCCTCCTCCCCTTCCGGATTCTTCACCACCGGATTGGGGTTGATCTTCATATTTTTACGCAGGGCATTCTTCCGCTCCTGCCATTCTTTACTATTGCGGTCTGCCATGGAATTCCTCCCATTTGATTAACGTTCTTGTGCGGCTTCCGGTCCGGACGGGCTTGCACAGCCTCCTGCCGGATGGCCTGGCGCAGCCTATGGACACAGTTCCCCATTTTTGATTCTCATGGATTCTACTCAGTATACCATGATAGAGACAAAGCCGCAAGCAATCCGGGAGAGTGATCTTCCTCCAAACTGTTCGGCGGCCCTGCTCTTCTTTCATGAAGACATACGCCTCGCTTCATTGCCTTCGGCATCCTCGCTTTGCTTTCGTGAAATGCCTCTTGTCAAGCTTCGCTCACTTCGATATAATCTAGCACAAGTCGCATCAAATTGAATCCATGCAGGCCACCATGGCCTCTGCCTTGGCGCTGCACCACCAGATTTATATTAAAAAAAAGAAAGGCACCGGAATATCTCCGGCGGAGTGACTAAAATGAGCTACATCAGTGATCAGGTAAAGGTCGGACCGCACCGCGCGCCGAACCGCAGTTTGTTTTACGCATTAGGATACACCAAGGAGGAGCTGGAAAGACCGTTAGTCGGCGTCGTCAGCGCCTACAGTGAAATCGTTCCCGGACATCAGCACCTGGACAAAATCGCCCGTGCGGTCATGGACGGCGTCCGTTTAGCAGGCGGCACCCCGATCCTCGTCCCAGCCATCGGCGTCTGCGATGGTATTGCCATGGGACATCCTGGCATGAAGTACTCTCTCCCGTCCCGTGAGCTGATCGCCGACAGCACCGAGACCATGGCGCTCGGCCACTGCTTTGACGGCCTCGTCCTCGTTCCGAACTGTGACAAGATCGTACCCGGCATGGTCATGGCCGCGGCACGTACCAATCTTCCGAGCATCGTCTGCAGCGGCGGCCCTATGCTGGCAGGCCGTGTCGACGGCGCCCCGACGACCTTAAGCAAGATGTTTGAGGCGGTCGGCAGCTACAAGGCTGGCCTGATCGACGATGAGAAGCTGCAGGAGTTTGAGGAGAACACCTGCCCCGGCTGCGGCAGCTGCGCCGGCATGTACACAGCCAACAGCATGAACTGCCTGTGCGAGGCGATCGGCATGGCTCTGCCCGGCAACGGCACCATCCCGGCTGTCTACTCCGCACGTATCCAGTTTGCGAAGCACTCCGGCATGAAGATCATGGAGCTGATCGAGAAGCAGATCAAGCCCCGTGACATCCTGACTCACGAGGCTTTCATCAATGCTCTGACCACCGATATGGCACTTGGCTGCAGCACGAATACCGTCCTGCACCTGCTTGCGATCGCCTGCGAGGCTGGCGTAGACATCGATCTGAATACGATCAATGAGGTCAGCTCCCGCGTCCCGAACCTCTGCCATCTGGCACCGGCAGGCCCGACCCACATGCAGGATCTGTACGCCGCCGGCGGTGTACAGGCTGTCATGAAGCAGCTGGCAGATGCCGGACTGCTGAATACCGGCCTCATTACGGCAACCGGCAAGACGGTCGGCGAGAATATCTCCGGCTGTGTCAACAAGAATCCGAACGCCATCCGTACCATGGATAATCCGTACTCCGCTACCGGCGGTCTGGCTATCCTGTTCGGAAACCTGGCAGAGAACGGCTGCGTCGTCAAGCGCAGCGCCGTCGCACCGGAGATGCTGACCCACACTGGCCCCGCCCGCGTCTTTAACAGCGAGGAGGAGGCGATCGGCGCCATCTACGCCGGGCAGATTCACGACGGTGATGTCGTCGTCATCCGCTACGAGGGACCGAAGGGCGGCCCCGGCATGCGCGAGATGCTGAACCCGACCTCCGCTCTGGCCGGCATGAAGCTGGACAAGACGGTTGCCCTGATCACCGACGGTCGCTTCTCCGGCGCCTCCCGCGGCGCTTCCATCGGCCATGTCTCTCCGGAGGCAGCAGCAGGCGGCCTGATCCGTCTGGTCGAGGAGGGCGACTCCATCACGATCGATATCCCGAATTACTCCATCCACCTGAATGTGGATGATGAGACTCTCGCCGCCCGCGAGGCTGCCTTCGTCGCTCCCGCTCCGAAGGAAGTCACCGGCTGGCTTGCCCGCTACGCGAAGCTCGTCACCAGCGCCAACACCGGCGCCGTGCTGGAGAGATAAACCACAGAGTGTGTGAGCTTTATCAGCCCACGAGCTTTATCGGCCCACGAGCTTTATCGGCCCATGAGCTTTATGGGCCCACGAGCTTTATCGGCCC
>CAMOGO010000007.1 GCA_946614075.1 uncultured Lachnospiraceae bacterium
CCAGTGCCATCAGGAAGATCGGCCAGTAGATCGTATGGAAACGGATGATATCCTTACCGATCAGGTGCAGGTCCGCCGGCCAGTATTTCTTGTACAGGTCGCCGTGCTCCTCCATCGCATGATAGCCAAGGCTCGTGATGTAGTTGGTCAGTGCGTCCAGCCAGACGTAGACGACATGCTTGTCATCAAAGTCGACCGGGATGCCCCACTTGAAGGAGGTTCTGGAGACGCACAGATCCTGCAGACCCGGCAGCAGGAAGTTGTTCATCATCTCATTCTTACGGGCGACGGGCTGGATAAACTCGGGGTGAGTATTGATATGGTCGATCAGGCGGTCGGCATACTTGCTCATCTTGAAGAAGTAAGCCTCCTCACGCGCCGGCTTGACCGGACGACCGCAGTCGGGGCACTTTCCATCCACCAGCTGGGACGGCGTCCAGAAGGACTCGCATGGTGTGCAGTACATACCCTCATAGTAGCCCTTGTAGATATCGCCCTGATCATACAGCTTGCGGAAGATGTGCTGAACTTCCTTCTCATGGTAGTCGAAGGTCGTACGCACAAAATAATCGTAGGAGGTATCCATCAGATCCCAGATCCGCTTGATCTCCGCCGCGACGTCATCGACAAACTCCTGCGGGGACTTTCCGGCATCCTGAGCCTTCAGCTCGATCTTCTGGCCATGCTCGTCCGTACCGGTCTGGAAAAAGACATCATAGCCCTGCGCACGGCGATAACGCGCGATCGCATCCGCCAGGACGATCTCGTAAGTATTTCCGATATGCGGCTTGCCCGATGTATAGGCGATAGCCGTCGTCATATAAAACGGTCCTCTGTTCTTCATTGCACAATCCCTCCATTTATCTGAACATTAACCTAAATTTTACTACACGCTTATTTCCTTGTCAAACCCGGATTCGTAGGATAAAATAATCTCCATAACCGAAATCAAAGGAGGTTAACATGAAATCTGTTTTTACCAAATGTACTGCCCTGTGCCTGGCGTTTGCCCTGGCACTTGGGACGTTTTCCACTGCGTCTTTCGCCGCAGGTGTTCCCGTAAAGTCCGAATCCACAAGTGCTGCCGGCATCATCGGCGGAAGAAGCGCGGAGGAAACCGAGTCGGCGGAGGAGACCGAGTCGGCGGAGATAGCCGAGTCGACGATTGCCGAAGAAATTGCCGAGGAAACCACTGTGGCTCCTTCTGAAGAAGCGGCTCCTGCCGAAGACGCGGATCCTTCTGCGGAGCAGGCTGCTTTTTCCGATTATACCCACCGCCTGCTGGAGGATATGCTGGATGGAGATACGATCAGCCTTCACTATCTGATCAAGGATCCGGAGGTGTTAGGGGTTGACCCCGGCGAGCCTTCCTTGGGCGATGCCAGCCTCGAGGAGTACTACGCATCCAGTGGGGATGCCGCTGTCTGGCTTGCCGAGCTGGAGGCCATCGATTTTGACCTTTTGACTGAGGATCAGCAGTTTGTCTACCTGGTCATCGAGGATAATCTGGAGTGCATCGCGCTGCTCTCGGAATATGACCTTTACGATGAGCAGCTCAGCCCGACGATCGGCATCCAGTCTGAGCTTCCGATCCTTCTGGCAGAGTACAGCTTTTACTATGAGAGCGACATCGAGACCTATCTCGCACTGCTTCCTCAGCTTCCGACGTATTACAGCCAGCTGATCGAGTTTGAACAGGCGAAGGCAGAGGCCGGTCTTTTCATGAGTGATTCGGCGGTTGATGATATTGTCGCCAGCTGCGAGGCCTATCTGCAGGATACGGAGAATCATTTCCTGATTTCCACCTTTGACGCGCGGATCGATGCCTTTGAGGGGCTGACGGACGAGCAGCGCACCGAGTACAAGAGACGTAACCGCGAGGCCTTTGACCTTTATGTCCCGGCTGCCTATCAGATCCTGATCGACGGTCTGACCGCCCTCAAGGGCTCCGGAACCAATGAGCTCGGCCTCGCCGGTCTTCCGGATGGTCAGGGCTTCTACGAGGCTCTCTTCGCCTACTACACAGGCTCTCAGTATTCCGTCGAGGAGATGGAGGGCATGATCGAGGATCGCCTGTATTCCGATCTTCTTAAGATTTCCCTGCTCGCCGCCCGGAATCCGGAAATCATAGACAGCCTGGATACCTTTGCCTTTACCCTGACGGATCCGGAGGAGATCGTTATCGACCTGCAGGGAAAGATCACCGAGGATTTCCCGGCTCTTCCTGAAACCTCCTATGTCATCAGCTACGTGCCGGAGGCTCTGCAGGATGTCTTAAGCCCTGCCTTTTACCTGACACCGCCGATGGATGACTACTCCGTCAACAGCATCTATATCAACGAAGGCCAGCTCGATCCGAGCTCGCTCTACAGCACGCTGGCGCACGAGGGCTACCCGGGCCACCTTCTCCAGACGATCTACAGCCTGTCCCGCATGGATGACCCCATCATGGGCGTCTTCTCCTGCACCGGCTACTCCGAAGGCTGGGCAACGTACGTCGAGTTCCAGTCCTACCTTTACGACACCGAGCAGCCGGAGGCCCTGATGAAGGCTATGTCCTTAAACGCCTCTGCTACCCTCGCTCTTTACGCACTGGGCGACATCTACATTCATTACGAGGGAATGACCCGCGAGGAGATCGGTGAATTCCTGGCCTACTACTTTGGCATTGATGACGAAGAGACGCGTGATACCTTCTACAATTACATCGTCGAGTCTCCCGGCAATTACTCTGAGTACTATGTCGGCTACCTGGAGATCCAGATGATGCGTGAGGAAGCCGAGGAAGCCCTGGGCGACAACTTCAGCGCCTTGGCATTCAACACCTTCATCCTCGACATGGGCGAGGCCTCCTTCCGGGTCATCCGTCCTTACTTCGAGGAATGGCTCGCTGCACAGATAGGCTGAAAATGCTTATCGAGCAGGATGAAAACTCATCAGGATGAAAAAGGCTGCCGCACTTTTGTGCGGCAGCCTTTTTGCTGCTAAGGAATACTATACCACGTACGTCGTGGAGGCGGTGTCGCCGCCTTTTCCGGTCCAGTTGGTGTGGAAGAACTCGCCGCGGGCGTGATCGACTCTCTCGTAGGTGTGAGCGCCGAAGTAGTCACGCTGTGCCTGCAGGAGGTTTGCCGGCAGACGGTCAGCGCGGTAGCCGTCGTAGTAGTTCAGGGCGGCGTTCATGGCCGGTGCCGGTACGCCGTTCATCAGCGCGCAGGCGCAGACGCGGCGCCAGCCTGCCTGTGCCTCGTCGATGGCTGCATGGAAGTAGTCGTCGAGCAGGAGGTTCTGCAGGTCGGGGTTCTTGTCAAAGGCCTTCTTGATCTCGCCCAGGAACTGGCTGCGGATGATGCAGCCGCCTCTCCACATGAGGGCGATGCCGCCATAGTTCAGATCCCAGCCGTAGGTCTTGGCTGCGGTGCGCATCAGGGTGTAGCCCTGTGCGTAGGAGACGATCTTGGAGGCGTAAAGGGCATTCTTAACGTCCTCGATGAAGGCCTTCTTATCGCCTTCGAAGGCTGGCTTCGGGCCAGTGAGGACCTTAGATGCGGCTACACGCTCTTCCTTCATCGCGGACAGGCAGCGTGCGAAGACGGCCTCGCCGATCAGGGTCAGGGATACGCCCTCGTCCAAAGCAGCGATAGCGGTCCACTTGCCGGTGCCCTTCTGTCCGGCGGTATCCAGGATCTTGTCGACGAGCGGTGCGCCGTCCTCATCCTTGTAGGCCAGGATATCGCGGGTGATCTGGATCAGGTAGCTGTCCAGCACGCCCTCATTCCACTCGGCAAAGACGTCATGCAGTTCCTCGGCATTCAGGCCCAGGACATCCTTCATGATCTGGTAAGCCTCGCAGATCAGCTCCATGTCGCCGTACTCGATGCCGTTGTGGACCATCTTGACAAAGTGTCCTGCGCCGCCGTTTCCGACCCAGTCACAGCAAGGGGAGCCATCCTCGACCTTTGCGCAGATCGCCTGCAGGATCGGCTTGACGGCCGGCCAGGCTTCCGGTGAACCGCCGGGCATCAGAGAAGGACCGTTTAATGCGCCTTCCTCGCCGCCGGACACGCCGGTGCCGATGTAAAGGAGACCCTTGGACTCTACATACTTCGTGCGGCGCTCGGTGTCCGGGAAGTGAGAGTTTCCGCCGTCGATGATGATGTCGCCGGGCTCAAGGACTGCCAGAAGCTTCTCGATGAAGTCATCGACCGGCTGTCCGGCCTTGACCATCATCATGACCTTGCGCGGCTTCGCCAGATTTGCAGCCAACTCCTCTAAGGAATAGCAGCCGATGATATTCTTACCCTTTGCACGGCCCTCAATGAAATGGGTCACCTTCTCGGTGGAGCGGTTGAAAACCGCGACCGTGAAGCCCTTGCTCTCCATATTCATGACCAGGTTCTCGCCCATGACGGCCAGACCGATCAGACCAATATCTGCTTTTTTCATGATTATCCTCCTGTATGGGCCCGCCGTTTTCTTCCTTGCGGGCCCTATATTCTCATAGCTGTCTTAGCTTATCTCTTCACTCTTGCGTTTCCTGCGTAGATGCTCCAGACCTGTGCCTCGTCGGCCGGCTGTGCATAGTCATTCAGGAGAGTTACCGCCATTGCACCGGTCGCCCAGCCGAACTGCAGCCACTTCTCAGGCTCCCAGCCTTTGAGTACGCCGTAAAGCATACCGCCGGAAAAGCCGTCGCCGCCGCCGATACGGTCCAGAACCTGGATCTCTCTGGGCTCCTCGACATACCAGGTGTCGCCCGCCAGCATGATAGCGCCCCACATATGAGCGTTTGCGCTCAGGACCTGACGCAGCGTCGTCGCAAAGGCCTTGACGTTCGGGTAGGACTTTCTCGCGACCTCGATCATGCCCTTGAAGCCCTCGATCTTGTCCGCCAGCTCTTTGCCGCCGGCCTCCGGGCCCTGCAGACCCAGTGCCAGCTGGAAGTCTTCCTCATTGCCGATCAGGAAATCAGCCAGTCCGGCGATCTGCGTAAAGATGTCGCGAAGCTCCTCCTCACGGTTGACCCAGAAGGAGGCACGGTAGTTTAAGTCAAAGGAAACGAGTGTCCCGTACTGCTTTGCCGCCTTGGCAACCTCCAGGCAGAAACGGCTCGCCTCCGGAGAAAGAGCCGCGATCAGACCGGATATATGAAGGATCTGGATGCCATCCTCACCAAAGATCTTCGGAATGTCGAAATCCGCAATATCAAGAGTCCTGCCAACCTCACCGCTGCGGTCATTCTGGACACGCGGTCCACGAAGGCCATAGCCGCTGTCTGCGATATTGAACTGATGGCGATACCCCCAGGGACCTCCCTGATCCACCTCGGCCCCGACATAGTCGATATTGCGGGAACGCAGCTCATTCTTGATGAAGGTCGCTATGACGCTGTCCTTGACAAACTTCGTCAGCACCAGCGCATTCATCCCAAGCGCAGACGCAACGTTTAAAACATTGGACTCCGCACTCGTTGCCTGCATGTAAAACATGTGGCTTGTCTGTACCGGCTGACGGTCGACCGGCGTGATTCTCACGCCCATACTGGTCGGACAGGCAATGGCGTACTTACAGTTTTCTTTCAGCTTGATTTCCATAAGAATAACCCCCTTGTTCATTTTCATCCCGGCTCTGTTTCTACGAAGCAGCCGTACTGCCCGGATGATTTTACTATATTTCCATTTTATTGATTTTCTTCCCTTTATGCAACATATAAATCAAGCCGCCCGAGAGTTTCGGACGGCTTGAAAAAGTTCATCATAGCATTCCCGTTTACAGGAAACCGAATACCCTCGGCAAAGTCTCTGCGATCGCCGGAATGTAGGTGATCAGAAGCAAGTCAAAGATCATCGCTATGATGAACATGATTATGCCTTTGACGACTACCGTCAGCGTCGAGTCACCGACACGGGCCGCAACGAACAGGTTGATGCCCAGAGGCGGGGTGATGAAACCGATTGCCAGGTTGACAACCATGATCATACCGAAATGGATATTGGACAGGCCAAGGCTGTTGGCGATCGGCAGAAGCATCGGCGCCAGAACCATGATAGCCGGAGTCGTATCCATGAAGCAGCCTACGATGAGGAGCAGGATATTGATCAGGAGCAGAAGGATAATCTTGCTGTCGGTTGCTGCAAGCATAGCGGAGGAAACAGCCTCCGGGATACGCTGCAGGGTAAGGATCTTCGTGAAGCCAGTCGCGCAGCCGATGATGACCATCGTCGTACCGGTTGTCGAGCAGGCGCCTGCGATCGTTGTGTAAATGTTCTGAAGAGTCAGCTCACGGTGAATGAAGACACCGCAGATGAAAGCGTAGACAGCTGCAACAGCAGCAGCCTCGGTAGGGGTGAAGATACCGCCGTAGATACCACCCAGGATGATGAACGGGTTGATCAGAGCGAACTTGGCATCCCATACTGCTTTCAGCTTTTCCTTCAGGGACTTCTTTTCCTTGTCACCGTACCATCCCTTCTTCTTGCAGTAGATGTAGCACATGACGATCAGCGTACCGCCGATCAGGAAGCCCGGAAGGAAACCAGCCATGAACAGACCGGAAATGGAGGTGTTCGTGGAAACACCATAGATAACATCCGGGATCGAAGGAGGAATGATAACACCGATCGATCCGGCACAGGCGATAAGCGCCAGTGAGAACTGCTTGCTGTAGCCCTTCTCCAGCATCGTCGGGACAACCATCGAACCGACGGCCGCAACCGTTGCGGGACCGGAACCGGAAACAGCAGCAAAGAACATACAGACGACGACTGTGATAATAGCGACGGAACCGGTAATCCGACCCAGGAAAGCGTTACCGACCTCCAGAAGACGTCTGGAAACGCCGCCGCCGCCCATCAGCTCACCGGCAAGGATGAACAGAGGGATGGCTAACAGGGTGAAAGAGTTCGCGCCGGAAACCATCTGGTTGACAATGTAGGTGTGGCCCTGTCCGGCACCTGCCAGAATAGCACACAGACTCGAGAGACCAATCGCAATACCGACCGGCACCTGGAGTATCATAAAAATGATAAGACTGCCAAATAATATAGGTCCAATCATGAGTACAACGGATCTCCTTCCTTAATTCTCTTCAGACGGTACAGGATCGTCTGGACCTGGCGGATACATGCCAGGGCAAATCCGACACACGGAGCTGCATTGACAACCCACATCGGGCAATGCATAGCGGACGAATATTTCGTAAACTGGATCTGAACAAGGGTCAGCTGGAAACCGGTATAAGCAATATACGCGGCAAAGCACAGCACGCAGATATCACCGATGATCATGATCCACGGTCTTAATTTCTTAGGGAAAATATAAAGCGCTGCATCGATCTTCAGATGCTTCATCTGCTTACAGCCATAGCTGACGCCAAGGTAGATCAGCCAGATGAAGATAAATCTCGCCAGCTCCTCAGACCAGGAAAGGGAATTGTTCAGCGCATAGCGGAACACAACCTGGGCGAAAATGACGAGAGTCATTATGGACATGAGTACCACGCAGATCGAGATTTCCAGATACTCGTCCAGCCAGTGAAGTATATTCTTCAAAGTCGTACCTCCACAAAAAGCATCTTGGTTTCTAGTAAAATCCCCTGCCTTTAGCAGGCAGGGGATCTTCATGAAGCCTGTTACTTAAACTTTCTGATCTTGAGAAATCCCGCGATTAAGCAAGCATCTCTACCATCTGATCCATGTACTCCGGATGAGTCATCTTAGCCTTTACCATGCCATTGATATCAGCATCAGCCAGAACCTGCTGGAACTCAGCCTTTGCCTCGTCGGTCAGAGCGGTAACCTTTGCGCCGCCCTTCTCGCAATCCTCAACAGCGGTCTGCTCGTAAGCGATCGCATACTCGAACTGCTTGTCGGTAGCTGCTGCCATGCACTCATCAAAGATAGCCTTGAACTCATCGCTCAGAGCATCGTATGCAGCCGGGTTAACCAGGACAACGTGCGGAGAGTAAACATGCTCGGTCATGGTGATGTACGGCTGAACATCATAGAAGTGGTTGGAAACGATGATGGCGAAAGGATTCTCCTGGCCATCCATGGTACCCTGCTGAAGAGCGGTGTACAGCTCGGAGAAAGCCATCGGAGCCGGGTTTGCACCAAGCGCGGTCCATGCTGCCAGATGTACATCGTTATCCATGGTACGAAGCTTCAGACCCTTAACGTCAGCGACGCAGGTAACTTCCTTCTTGGAGTTGGTCAGGTTACGGAAACCGTTCTCCCATACGGATGCGCCGTACAGACCGCCGTTCTCCTTGATTCCCTGATAGATGGTCTTTCCAAGATCGGAGAAGAGCAGGATGTCCTTCGCCTGATCACGGTTCAGTACCAGGTACGGGGTATCATACAGATAGTAATCCGGATAGGTGGAAACCAGCGGGGAGGTAGCGGTGACAACGATCTGGATGTCGCCGATCTGAGTGTTCTCGGTAGCGGTCTGGTCATCGCCGAGGATGTTATCCTGATACAGGTCGATGTACATTCTGCCGCCGGACTTCTCAGTGATCATTTCCTTAAAGAAGGTACCAGCATCCTTGGAGCAGTTGGTCGTAACGTTAGAGAAGATCATGACGACTTCGGCATTCTTCTTCAGCTCGTCCTCTGCTGCAGTGTCTCCGCCTGCTGCCTGAGTGCCTGCGTCTGCTGCCGGAGCAGAGCTGCTGGAGCTTCCGGAATTTCCGCATCCGCCGAGGATGCTGGCTGCTGCTACGCCTACAGCACCAGCTGCCATGCCGCGCATGAAGTCTCTACGTGAGATTGATTTTTTCATTGGTATCATTCCTCCTTAAATATGTCATGCCTCTTAGTGAGGCTATGAACTCTGTGACAGCACTATTTTTTTCGTGCTGTCTACCCAAAGTGATACTCGTAGTATAGATTGAAAACACAGCACTGTCAACGAAAAAAAAGTGATTTCGGAGTTCTAGGATTAATTATTTTTTACATCTTAACGGTTTTCCGGCGATAGTTTTTATTTGATTTCAGCATTTTTCTGTGTATGATGGATGAAAGCGATTCCGGCTTTCTCCATGTTTCGGCGATTTTTACAAAACCGGACTCAGCCTTCAAAATACCGGAATGGAAATCCGGAAGAAAAGCCCCCGGCTGTCTTTCCTGCTTCCATTCAGAAAGGGATTATCATGCTTGTTTTTCGTTCTTCTACCCTCGAAGATATCGATGCCATGATGGAAATCGTCCACGCCGGCATCGCCCTTTTAGCCAGCCAGAACATCGACCAGTGGCAGCGCGGCTATCCCAATCGGCCTCTTTTGGTCTCTGACGTAGGAAATGGGATCGGCTATGTCGTCATCGATACCGACTACTCCCAGACCATTCCTGTTGCCATGTGCGCCGTCACGTTCGGCGATGAGGCAGATTACCGGGAAATCCGGGATGGAAACTGGCTTACGGGCTCGTCCGTCAATTACGCGACCATCCACCGCGGTGCCGTCCGCGGCGACTGCTACGGGAAGGGGTACTCGGATTTCCTCTTCCGAAGCGTCGAGGACATGGCAAGAAAAAACGGCGCGGACAGCGTCCGTGCCGATACACACCCGGAAAATATTGCCATGCAGAAAACGATGGCCAGAAATGGCTATACGCCATGCGGGATGATCACGATCCAGTCTGGACCCGAAGGCGGCACCGACCGGATCGCGTATGAAAAGCTTCTTTAAAGGAGCGCCTGGTAAATATCCCTTTTGCTCACGCCGCGGTCCTTCGCCGCCAGCTTCATCGCCTCCTTGCGGTCGATCCCCTGCGACGTGTAAAGAGCCACATGCTCCTCGACCGTCATGCTCTCCCAGCTTTTCTGCTGCTCCTTTTTGATTTCCTCCGGATCGCGTCCGCGGATCACGAGCACATACTCGCCGCGCGGCTCCTCCGTCTCAAATCGTACATTCAGGCCTCCCAGCGTGTCCGGGAGGCATTTTTCATGCACCTTCGTAAGCTCCTTCACCAGACTACAGGGGCGATCCTCACCCAGAGTCTGCGCCAGCTCTTTGACCGTCTCCTTCAGACGATGCGGGGCCTCGTAAAGCACGATGGTGCGGGTTTCCTCCACGAGCTCCTCCAGGATCCGTCTGCGTTCCTTTTTATCCGGAGGCAGGAAGGCCTCAAAGGCAAAACGCCTGGTCGGCTGCCCGGACATGGTAAGGGCCGTGATGCAAGCGCAGGCTCCCGGCAGGGAGGTGACGGTCACGCCTGCCTCCAGGGCCTGGCGCACCAGTTCCTCGCCCGGATCGGAGATGCCCGGCGTGCCAGCGTCCGTGACAACGGCGATATTCTGTCCTTCCAGAAGCTTCTCCACGAGAACCTTCGCTTTATCGTACTTATTGAACTCATGGTAGCTGGTGAGCGGGGTGTGGATGTCAAAATGCGTCAGGAGGCGGACGCTGTTCCGCGTATCCTCCGCCGCAATCAGGTCAACCTCCTTCAGGATGCGCAGCACACGCATCGTGATATCCTCCAGATTCCCGATTGGGGTCGCGCATAAATACAGGGTTCCTGCCATCTTCTTCTCCTATCGTACCATAACCATGCTGCCGAAGGCTCGATTCCCCTCGCCTCCGGACCTTTATTAACACTTTACCAGCCTAGTATCCATAGATTTCCCGAATTTCATCGGTATAAACGCCAGGCTCGCGGTAGACGATGATCGGCGCCTCGACCTTCAGATACGGCTTGCCGCCCCGGATGGCCTCGATCAGCACCATGTTCGCCTCCTGATCGGCAAAGGGATGCACCAGCTTCATCCGCTTCGGCTCCAGCCGGTATTTCTTCAGGGTTTCGAAAAGCTCCGTCAGGCGGTGGGGCCGATGGACGAGATAGAGCCGTCCGCCCGGCTTCAGCACCTGCGCTGCATTTGCCGCCACATCCTCGAAGGTGCAGCAAATCTCATGCCGCGCGATCGCCTTGGTGGATGCCGGGTTCGTCAGTCCCCCGCCGGAATTCATATACGGCGGATTGCAGGTGACAACGTCAAACACCGATTTCCCGTAAAGCTCCGCTGCCTTCCGGATGTCGCCCGGCCTGGGCCGGACGCGGTCCTCGATACCGTTGATCCTCACGCTCCGGTACGCCATCTGCGCGAGGTCCTTCTGGATCTCCAGCGCACAAATCTCCTGACACTCGGACTTAGCTGCCATGAGAATCGCCACAATGCCATTCCCGCTGCACATGTCCAGCATTTTTTCCTCTTTGCGCACGGAGGCAAAGCCGCTTAAAAGCACGGCGTCCATCCCAAAGCAGAAGCGCTTCGGATCCTGTATGATCACAAAATGGCTGCGCTGCAGATCATCCAGCCGCTCTCCCGGCAGGAGAAGCTGCTTCGCATACTCCAGTCTTTCCTCCCAGGTCTCCTCCTGGCCCAGGAACTCCTCCAGGCCGAAGATCAATGGGACATTACTCTGTCTGTCCGGCTCCCTCTGCCCGGCTTGCGCCATCTGACTTTCCGGAGTCAGAGTCATTTCGTCTTCTGCCGAAAGGCCGGCCTGGTCTGCGATATCCCTTTCCGGAACGTTCATTTCCTGTCTTTTTCTCCTGCGAATTCTCTTCTGCGGACTCCCGGCGCGCAGTCTGCTCCTGGTGGTCCGGATTGTCCCGGCGCTCGGCGTCATCCCGACGGTCCGAATTCTCACGCCGATCCGTATTTCCCCGACGGTCCCTGCGTCCGGCATTGTCTCGGCGCTCGCTGCCGTCCCGACGCTCGGCATTCTCCTTGCGTTCCGGATTGTCCTTGCGGTCCGCATTATCCCGGCGATCATTGTTTCTGCGGTTCGGGCGGGAATTTCTCTCGCGATGCGTGCTTTCCGCTCCCTCAGCACCGAGTCCTTCGGAAGCTGTCTCCGCGCGGTCTGCACTCTCCGCATTCAGATCCGCCTCACCGCGCATCTGGTTCTGGTTCTGGCCCTGGTTCTTGCCCCGGCGGTCACGGGAGCGCTTCTTGCCGCCCTCCCGGTTCTCCGGCTTGGTACCCTCTCCGGTATTCTTCCCGCTTCCGGCCGCCTTCATCTCGACAGCCGCAAACTCCTCGTCAAATTCCTCAGAGGAAGCTGCCAGGACATCCTCGCTGGCCGCCTCGCACTTGCATTTGTGCCGGCGCGGCCGGAACTTCAGATCGTCCACGGAATATTCCTTCAGTTCCTTCTCATCGCCGTCCAGCGACACGAGCAGCTTGACCGTCTGGCGCAGGACATTGACCGAGGACACCTCGCCTCGGACGCCATCCTTGGCGATGACACGGTCTCCGACATAGGGCAGCTTGCTGTTCAGGTACTCGTAGGTTTCCTCCTCATTTTTCAGGCAGCACATCAGGCGCCCGCAGGTGCCGGAAATCTTGGTCGGGTTGAGGGAAAGGTTCTGCTCCTTCGCCATCTTGATAGATACCGGCGCAAACTCCGACAGGAAGGTGTGGCAGCAGAAAGGCCGCCCGCAGATACCGACGCCGCCTAAGATCTTGGTCTCGTCGCGCACGCCGATCTGCCGCAGCTCGATCCTCGTGCGGAAGACCGCTGCCAGATCCTTGACCAGCTCACGGAAGTCGATCCTGCCGTCTGCCGTGAAATAAAACAGTACCTTGTTATTGTCAAAGGTGTACTCTGCGTCGATCAGCTTCATCTCCAGCCCGCGGGCCTGGATTTTCTCCTGACAGATCGCAAACGCCTCTTTTTCCTTTACCTTATTGGCCAGCTCGATCTCGTCATCCTCCGGGGTGGCCGGTCTGAGGACCGGCTTTAAGGGCTGTACGACCTTGTCATCCTCGACCATCCGGTTTCCAAGGACAACGAAGCCATACTCAATGCCTCGTGCGGTCTCGACGATCACATGGCTGCCGCGCTCGATCTCAAACTCGCCCGGATCGAAATAATATACCTTGCCGGCTTCGCGAAAGCGAACTCCGATTACTTTTATCATATATGGTTCTCCTTAGTCTGTATTGCCGCTCTCCTGCAGGGTGAGCAGCAAAAGCTCCATTGCATTGTCCGGACTGACATTGGCCGCAAGGCGCAGCTCCGTCCTCCGGATCTCCTCTATGATCTGATTCAAAGCGTCAAAGGACACCTCCTTTGCCTGCCTTATGATATCCCACTCTTCCTCCGCAAAGGACAGCGACGGGCCCTTTCCCTCCGGGCAGGCCTTCACCGCGAGGACATCCCGGTACCAAAGCCGGATCCACGAGACGAGCTCCCGGTAATCTGCGGTCTCGAGGTCTTTGAACAGGTCCGTCATCTGGCGGACATTCATGGTCTTCGCCTCCCGGACGAACCGGAGGGCAATCTGTTTCCTCACCTGGAACGCCTCCGAGCGGACCAGATCAAAGGCCTGGCCCAGGCTTCCCTGCGCGAACGCCGCTGCCGCTGCCACATCCGCATTCTCCGGCAGGTCCGGCAGCGCCCTCAGCTGAGCGGTAATCACCTCATCCGGAAGCGGCCTCATCCGAAACCGCAGACACCGCGACAAAATGGTCGGCAGAAAGGTATCCGCATTCTGCGTCAAAAGCAGGATCACCGCATATTCCGGCGGCTCCTCGAGAGTCTTCAGAAGGGCATTCTGCGCCTGCACGGTCATCAGCTCCGCGTCCGGGACGATGTAAACCTTGTATTTTCCGGAATAAGGACGGATCTGGGCATCCCCCACGATCTGCTCCCGGATCTCCGTGACACCGATCGATGCCTTTTCATGATGCAGATACATCACATCCGGATGATTCTTCGACAGGAACTGGATGCAGGAGTGGCACTTGCCGCACGGCTCCTTACGCGCAGGGTCCGCCTGCACCGCCTCGCACTCCAGGGTCATGGCAAAGGCATCCGCCATCATCTTCCGGCCGCTGCCC
>CAMOGO010000008.1 GCA_946614075.1 uncultured Lachnospiraceae bacterium
AAGAGCGATCAGCGCAGGCCCTGCCCAGGCGATCCGGCGGTAGCGCGCGAATGCTGGGCTGCCGTCATCCACCAGCGAATCGATCAGTCCAAAATTTGCCGAGAAAAAAAACGAAAAAGCACCTACGATGCCCAGGACGCCGATCTGGAAGCTCACCGTGATCTCGGATCCGGTCAGCAGACGGACGCACTGATACAAACGTCCCAGCATGAGGCACCCCAGGCCGAGGACGATCATAGATGCATAGAGAGGTTTTTTCGGGCGCAGGTACAGCCTGGCCCCGTAAAGAAAGCCTGCCGCCGCGCAGAGCACGACGGCCAGGTTTTCCACAATGAGATGATTCATCGTAAATCCATTTCCTTAGATTTCCGTTATCGTTACATACCCGGGAAGAAAGGTTTTCAAGCCTTCCTTCCCGGTTTGTCTTAGTCTCCGGCCTTCTTACATTTCAGGTTACCGGGGCGTATTTGTCTCCGGCCTTTCTTCCGGGAAGCCGGATCATCTGATTTTCTTTATGCTGCGTCTCCGTTCTTCCGTCTGCGATAGGCCACGACGCCGATCACGGCAAGTGCTGCCGCTACGATCAGAGCTACGATTCCGCCGCCGCCAAAGACACTTCCGGTGTCGCTTGGGGCTGCAGGAGCTTCGGTCTCTGCCGGAGCCATCTCTGTCTCGGCCATTTCCGTGGTAGTCATGGCCTCGGTCTCAGATGCCGCTGCCAGAGCAGGAGCTGCCTCGGTTGCCGCAGGCATCGCTTCCGTCGCCATCGGCGCAGCCTCGGTCTCCGCAGGCATGGCCTCGGTTTCTACCGGCATAGCTTCGGTTTCTACCGGCATAGCTTCGGTTTCCACTGGCATGGCCTCGGTTTCTACCGGCATGGCCTCGGTTTCCACTGGCATAGCCTCGGTTTCCATAGCCTCAGGAGCAGCCTCGGTCTCCATGGCCTCCGTCTCCTCAGGCATTGCCTCGGTCTCTATCGGCTCAGCCTCCGTCTCCATAGCCTCAGCCTCGGTCTCCATCGGCTCAGTCTCAGTCTCCACAGCTTCCGTCTCAGCGACTTCCGGTTCCGCTATCTCATTTCTCGAGACTGCTGCGATGCCGGGAACGATCACTTCCTGCATTTCGACCGGCTCGGAAACGCTGCCAAAGACCAACACGAATGCGCCGAAGTTCATAAGGACAACCGACTCATTGCCATTAATCCGTATACCGTTGCCACTGCTGCCGTCAAGGTAATAGCCGAATTTCGGGACCAGGCCTACGCAGATCATTCCGCCATCTTCAGGGATCGGGCCATTCAGCTCGCTCAAAGCCGCATCCACCCAAAGGGCTCCATAACCTTCCTCCGTTTCCGCTTCCCCTGCATAGGTAGCGACCGGGGCAGGATTCTGAATGGTTTTGCCATCTGCATCGGTGACGCTGCTTACCATCGTACCGGGTGCGAGCGGCTCTACGGTGATCTCCACGTTCCGGACAGGCTGTGCCCAAAGGATGTACCAGGTCGACTCCTCCGTGATCTTCTCCGGAAGAGCATCTCTGCTTTCTGCGATCTCCTCCAGCGAGCTATACGCATCCAGGTTCTGCGGTGCGACGCCGTAGAAACGGGAATTACCTACCAGATACAGCACATCCTCCGCGAGGTATTTCTCGTAGAAGGTCTTTGTGCTCATGTTGTAAGGCACATAGTAGGTCAGCTGTGTGCTGCCCTCTTCGTAGCCAACCTGAGGAGCTCCCAGTGCAGGTTTTCCGGTAGCCATATCGCCTTCGTGCTTGCCGGCGATCGTCTTGGCCACGTTCACATCTCCGGTCTCCAGGGTGACCTCCGTCACCTTGGCAAACTGACCGGTAATGATGAAAAACATGTCGTCGGATTCTTCGATCACAAAGCTTCTCGCCGTTCCCTTCGGGTGAGCGAGCAGAGTCAGCTTGTAGCCCTCCTCCTCGGTCACGGAGAGGTTGATGGTCTCGCCGTCGAAATAGTAGCCGGGGCCTTCCAGCTCGATGGTTCCGCCATTCTCTGCGATCACGCCGTCCGCGTCCACCGTCGTCCAGCCCAGGTCAAGTACGGCATGGACCGTCATCTGGCCCTGGTAAGCGATCGGGCTGAAGCCCTCTCCTCCCGTCGGGTTCAGGTAGCTGATAAAGTAATTGAAAATACCCATGTTCGCGATTTCGACATTCTCCACGATCGGAGTGAAATCGCAGCTCCATTTTTCACCGTCGAAGGAAGCCATCAGGGTGCCATCCGTTATATGTACATGGTCCGTATCATCAAACCGGTAATAGGTGTAGGTGTAGGAGACCGAACAGATCAGCTCGTCGTTCGGGCCGTCGTATTCCCAGCTCGCCACATGGCCATCCCAGGTGAGGTTCTCGACCTGAGTGCCTTCGAAGAGGGCCAGTACAGCCTCGCCGGACTCATCCAACTGGACCTCCAGCTCCTTGGTGTCGCTGAAGAATGCCGTGGCATCGCCGTTTCCGGAGAGGCCGGTCGTGATCCTGTTCGGGATCGCCGAGGACTCGGTCCGGACACCGATGTTGGCACCTTCCGTCATCGGACCGCCCACGGTGATCACCGTGCCGGTCAGCATGTTGACGTTGTTCGGCGTATTATCCTTTACGACCGGATTTCCGGAAAGGATCAGCTCGCCGCCCTTGTAATAGATACCACCGCCGTTAATGCCGGTGTTGCCGGAGATCTCGCCGCCGCTTAAGGTAAGAGATCCAAAGCTCCAGATACCGCCGCCGTTGATCGGAACGGTGTTGCCGGTGATCAGACCGCCGGACATGCTCATTGTACCATAGTTTACGACTGCTCCGCCACCATATTTGCTCGCGCTGTTGCCAGTGAAGGTACCGCCTTGGATATTCAGAGTTGCACCTGACGGGTTAAACACCGCGCCAGCCTCCAGGCCGACGTTTCCGGTAAAGGTACCGCTTTCGATCGTCAGCTGGCCCTTGTTCGCGATCGCGCCGCCGCTGCCGCTATTGTAGCAGCCGGTGATCGTACCGTCTCCGGTGATCGTCAGTGTGCCGTTTACCGTGATGGCATTGCCGTTTGCCGCAGCCTCTGTCAGACCACGGTCCAGGGTATAGCCGTTCAGGTCGAGCGTCAGGCTCTTTCCTGCCGGAATGACGAGCGCCGTATCGGTAGCCAGCGCCTTGACATCGCCCTGAAGAGTGATGGTCGCGCCGTCCTCTGCTGCATTGATCTGGCTCTGCAGCATCTCCCAGTCGCCCTTATAGATCGCCAGGGCTGTATAGGACTCCTCAAAATACAGGCCTTCGCCCGCATTAAAGCCTACCTTTTCAATCTGCCAGCCGACAAAGGACTTACCCTCCGGTGCCTCGAAATCGCAATCCGGAAGGATCACGTAGTCTCCTCTCATGAAGGTGAGCGCATCCATCGATCCGCTGCCTTCTCCGGCGTCAAAGGTCAGGCTCAGCTCCACAGGAAGCGGATCCATCCACTCGCCTTCCACTGTCAGGCCGCAGAGGCTGCAATTGCGGTCCGCCTTTTGCCACCAGCCATCGCTGCTCGGCTCCTCGCCCGTTCCTTCCACCTCGTGGAAATTATGAGTGACCGGAACCTCTATGTATACCATCAGCTCATTCTCTGCAGCGCCGGTTTCCGTAGATGCGACGGTTCCACCCGTGACATGCAGGGCCGATCTGGGAATGTACGTTCCGAAATCCGACGCCAGAACGACCAAAGCGTAGGCCATTTCGCTGTCGTTATAAGTGCCCTCCTTCGGCCTCGGGAAAAACCATTCAAAGGTGACCCAGTAGGTATCCTGTCCGCCGCCATCATAGAGAGGAACCAGGTCCACATCCCCGTTTACTGTCATAACCGGAGTCGGTGACTGATCAAAGTACTCATCCTTTTCAACCACCTTCAGAGCCGTCGTGCAGTCGATCGGCTCTACACTGATGTCGACTGTCCCCTCCATCGGCTTTGCCCAATGCACATAAAGCGTCAGGCCGTCGTAAAGCGGTTCTTTGTAAATCGCATAATAATCCTCACGGTAATCCTCTACGCTATCATATGCTTCCAGCGGCTGCGGGCCGATTTCGTAGATATACTTCTCGCCATTATCCACGAAATAGAATCCCATGGTGTCATAAATGTACGAGTTCTGTGCGTAGGTAAAATCGCCGGTCAGCGTCCCCGTACTCTCTGCGAAGATAACCTTCGACCCGTCCACGACATGATCCTTGCCGTAGAGTTTCTCGACGAACGCCTCATGTCCCTCGCCAAAATCAAGGGTAACCGTGGCGCCATCAGTCCTTCTGGGGATCGAAGCATATTCCGCCACGCCGCAGACAGTACAGCTGTGAGACATCTGTCCCTCTTCCGACGTCGTCGCTTCCTTGACCGTCTTCCAGTCGTCAAAGATATGGATAGGCGTCACTTCTGCCTTCACGACGCCGATAAAGGCCAGTTCGGAAAAGTCAAAGGAAATCAGATCCGCGCCATTGACCCGAACCTCAGCATTCGGACGTAAATAGTAGCCCTCATCCGGTATCAGGAGGATTTCAGCCCGGTAAGGCACTCCACCCTGCAGGACGACATTGTTCAGAGCCTCGCCATTTTCATCTTCCCAGTAAAGGCCCTTGCCTTCCCCTTCATAGCCGTAAAAAATGCTGCAGTGAGTATTTACGGTGAAGCCGGTCGGAGACCCGGTCTGGTCATTCCAGTGCCACTCTCCGGCCGCTCCGTCCATGGGCGTAGTGACCTCGGTTCCGCAGTAAACCGGCTGGACCTGGACCGTGACCTGCTCGATCGCGGTATCCCAGGAGGCATACACTACGGTATCATCCATGATCAGATCATAGCAGGTAAAAAGCTCCTGACCCTCTTCATCGTAGCTGTAATAATCGGCATAATAGTAGAAGCCGTATCGCTCCACCTCGCGGTAGACCTTATCAAAGCCATCCGCCTGCGGGTCAGGAAGACTATTAAACACATCCGCGACCGTCAGGCCTAATGGCACTTCCACAGTGTAGACCACATCACAGACCTCTTTGCCGGCAAAGGTTACCGTCGCGGTCGGCTGATAAGAATCCACGTCACCCTCGATGCGGATCGCCTTGGCAGCATTGCCATTGGCGTCATAAACACCCGAGTCCTCGTTCACACCGCCCTCAGGCAGCGCGACCGCCAGACCCTCACCGAGAGTCAGCCCGTCACGCCCGTAGACCGCCTTGATCCGGCCGGAAGCCTCAAAATAAGCCACCTCCGAGCTCACGCTCATCGCCCGGTTCGCAAAGACGCCATAGTTTGTGCCCGTCGCGACAACAGCACCACCGGCGATCGTGATATTCTGCTGCGAATACATCGCATACATGGTACCTTCCGCCGTAATACCGCCGTTGACCGTCAGGGAACCGCCCATGACACGGATACCTATGGCAGCATTTACACCGCTCGCGCCGACCACCTGGCCACGACCGGTCACGGTCAGGTCGATACCCTGGGAATAAATCAGCGCTCCCTCCATTTTTCCAGGAAAGTCCGATGCCCCACGCAGGTTGAGCGTCTGCGTACCCGGATCATAGGATACCGTGAAGTCTCCCAGGACATTATCCTTGTTCTCTGAGGTACCCTGTGTGCCTCCGACCCAGACATTGTAGGCCACAGCCTCGTCTGAGCCGTCCGCTTCCGCTGCCCCAACCGTCATGGTCATCGTCATGCCGATCAGCATGACCAGTGACAGGCAAAGAGTGAGCAAAAGCGGCAACCGATGCGTTCTCTTCATCATCTCGCCTCCTTAAGTTGCTTGGCGGCGCGAAACCGCCGGGGGATAGACTTGTGGCCAAAAGCCGCCGTAAATCTATTTGTCAAAAAATAGATTATTACTTAAAAATCATATCACGGCCACAAAAAAAATACCAGAAGAGAACGCCGCCCACGTGATTAATTTTGCAGGGAAAGACAGGGGACGGGATGACAGCGGGGACGGTTCTCTGTGTCATGATTATCGCCTCCTCTGACGCTCGATCTCTATCAGGTCATCGATCGCAATTTCCGGATCAACCGTATGAAATGCCAGATAGTTGCGTTTCATGATTTTGGCGGGGGCATGTTGTCATCGTCACAACTGCTCCATCGCCCAGGCGAATGCCTTGGCGGTCCGCAGGTCCGCGTCCTTGAAATGATTTCCGGCATTCCACTCCAGTGTCGTCCGGATCCCCTGCCCCGCGAGCGTCTCCTGCGCTTCCCGGATCCGTCTGCCTACCGTAGCCATCACCGGATTTCTGGTCTTCTCTTCCTTATCGCCAAGACTCAGATACACGGCACTGACCCGTGGCTCATGCTCTTTCATGTAATCTGCAAAGCCCGGAAACCACACCGATGGGGAAGCCGCCGCAACAGCCGAGAACATGTCCGTCTCGTACCCTGCCCACAGCGCAAAAAGCCCCGCCAGCGAATAACCGCCGATGATGAAAGTCTTGCCGGAAGACCCGCCCAGGTCTGCGTCGGAATGGTCTTGGAAGTACCGGAGGATTTCCTCCAGGGTTTCCAGCGCTCCCTCGCCGAAATCCTCTTTTCCAAACACCGCCGGCGCCTTCCACGGCGACAGATCGTCATTCCAACTATTGACCGCGAACGCATACAGGCAGAAATCCTGCCCAGTAAGCCGCTTAATCTCCGCCACCTCGGATTCCATAAACGCCAGATCATGGTCATCCACCATCTGAATCAAGACGACCGGTGCCTCTATATTTCCATATTTTGTAACCTTCATTGCTTCCTCCTGAAAGTCGTGGAGACGGTTCGCACCATGACTCACGACCCGTCCCCATGACTCGCCCATGACTCGCTCACGAATCACTCTGCCTGAAATCCTCTCTCATCCTTCACGACCGGGATCGTCCTCGCATCCATGCCTGTGATCTCCACGTACCTCCCGGCCTCGATGCTGATGATGACCTGGTCGATGTCTGACTCCTCGCCTTGGATCTCCATCAAGACACTGCCATCCCACTCATTCCTCACCCAGCCGGTGCAGGAGTAAAGCTCGGCCGCATGGCGGGCGCGCCAGCGAAAGCCCACGCCCTGGACATCGCCATAAAAAATGATTTTCTTTCGGATCATAGAATACGCCCCTCCCGACTCGTGCATGACTCTTCGCATCTAATGTACCGCTTTGCAGGCAAGAGCGCAAGGGGTGACACGGGGACGGTTCTCACCGTCACAAAGCCCCAACGCTGATATGTCAGAACAAAGCAGCCAGTGTCTATCCTTTTGCTTGAGTTTAATCGCAAAAGGATATAACACTGGCTTTCTTTGTTTCCTGACATATCAGCTGCCCGGGCTTTGTGACAGTGAGAACCGGCCCCTATCTTCCCCAAGCGGTGAGTCAAAAGAACCGGCCCCATGACTCACTTACCGCTCTATCAGTGTGTTATCTTCGATGTTTTTCGGTTTCAGGGCTTTTGCCTTCTCCACGAACCGGTCCACGGCTTCAAAGAGGGCCTGGCGGTCGTAGGAAGGATTGACAAAATCCTGAGGCTCCAGAGCCGCTTCCTCTTCTCCGGGTGCAGCGCTGGCTTCTGCGCCGTCTGTCATAATGCTAGCTTCTTCGCCTTCTGTCATAACGGCAGCTTTCTCCCCGTCGGGCTTGCGGGTGTTTTCCTTCAGCCAGCGGTCGGTGTTGGCGAGGAGCACCTCGTCGAGCTTCGCGAGGTCGCGGGCGCCGTGGACGAGCTGGGGATACAGGATGGCCTTGCTGGTGTGCAGACAGTCATCCGCGTAAGTTGGGAGCCAGTTGTTCACGTGCTTGGCGAGGAAGCCCTGCAGGAGGTTCAGCAGGTGAGAGCACTCAGCCAGCTCGCCGGCGCGCCAGGCCTTGAGGATCCGCCTGCCGCCTTCGGCCAGGAAGGCGCACATGATGGAAATGTGGTCGTCGGGCAGATGCTTTTCATACATCACCTTCAGGCCGAGGGCATGGTATGCGGCGCGCACCTCCAGGGTACTAGGCTGAAATACCACGCGCTCCTTGCCGAGGTTGGCGCTTTCCCAGGGGTAGGCCGGCAAAGCAGCCGGCCCCTGGAAGAAACGATTGTACTCGGTGTGGGCCATTTCCAGGAAGACAGGGTCTGATACTTTTGCCTGCAGGCCTGTCAGAAATTCGCGAAGCTTCGCGAGAGTCTCGCTCTCCCCCGCAAACTCATCCAGGCAGTCGGAGAGCTCCGGGGCAGCAAGGCACTCTATGAGTTCTTTATCCGGTTGGCCGCCCAAAGCCATATGCAGCATTTCATACACACCTGCACGTGCAATCAGCAGTGCTTCCAGCTGCATCATTTCCTGCTGAAGATCCTCTCTTCCTGTCATGATCAGGTCCTCCTACCTTCGTTTGTTACATTACAAGATTTGTTACATTGCAACGTTTTTACATGACAACGTTTATCGAATGACAACGTTTTTTACATGATAACCTCTCGCCACTCATCTTCAAAGGCGCCTTCCGGTGCTTTGATGAGCAGGTTCGGACTTGTGATGAATTCCGGCGGCAGACAGGCAGCCTCGCTCACCAGATCCGCACCGTACTTCTCTCGAAGTTCATCCATATCGCCAAAATCCAATGCACGCATCACGCAGGCGTCCACACAGGCAGGGTTCATTCCTGCTTCACGCAGAGCCTTGCAGGAGTCGCACTTCACGACCATGTCCGCCTGGACATCATACTGCGGTCCGCCATAAGGGCAGGACTGCACGCAGGTCTGGCAGCGGGTGCAGACCTCGTCGTCATGCAGCACGATACCGGTTTCCGGATCTTTATACATAGCGCCGGAAGGGCAATTAGCCACGCAGGCCGGATTTTCGCAATGATTGCAGCTGATGGAGCTGTTGTAGACAAAGACATTCGGGAAATGTCCTGTCTCAATCGTTCTGACACGGCGGGGCTGTGCGCCGGGCAGGTCCAGTCCCATGCGGTCCTTGCAGGCCACCTGACATACACGGCAGCCCACACAGCGGGTCATATCAAAATAGAATCCGTACGCCATTTCTATTCCTCCCTCCAGAGATTATCCTCAAACATGCAGTCAGGGATCAGAGCTTCCCCATCATACTTCTCAAAATCAACCAGGCAGCTGTTGTAGCTGTTGCAGGTCGGGAAGTAATCATCCTGCGTTTTCGCGTCAACGACCATGTTCTCATTGCCGCCAAGGTCGATACCGGTCTCCTTGTCGATGTAGCTGCGGGCGCCGTGAGGCAGCGCGATGCAGCCAGGGATCAGGGTCTCGGTGACAGAGGCAATACGCAGCAGCGCGCCGGCATCGTTGAACACCTTTACGGTATCGCCGGTGACGATGCCCTTTGCCTCGGCATCTGCAGCACTGATAAAGACAGGGTTCTGCCAAGCCTCTCTGGTCCAGGCATTTTCATCATAGTTCGTGTGCGCACGGCGGAGATAATGCGGCTGGTACATCAGGAACGGATACGGGCCATCGGCCTTCTCTTCCCAGGTCGTCTTGTGGAAGGTCGGATACGGCTTCACCTCATCCGGGCCAAACTTCATGCGGTTCAGCTCGTCTGCCTTGCTCTGGCAGTAAATCTCTAATTTACCGGAAGCGCTGCGGCGCGGATTGGCCTCGGGATCCTTGATGAATGCCTCGTAGCCGATATGGCCGCGGCCATCGCCCTCGGTACGCGGCATCTGGAACTTGCCGGCCTTCAGTGCCTCCTGCAGGGTGATCAGACCCTCCTGCTCCTGGCCCTGAACGCCCCAAGCCTCCATATCCTCCTTGGTGATGGTAATGAGACGCTTGTAGGTGCGGTCCTCGTCCATGTACTCGGCTGTCGCAAATTTGTCGAAGTAAGCCTGCATGTCGGAGCAGACATACATCTGATCCCAGGAAAAGCCCAGACGCTTTGCGATCTCGGAATAAATGTAAAACTCGTTCTTGCTCTCAAACAGCGGCTGTACCACCGGGCGCGGGAACAGAGCGTAATCACGGTTGCACTGGAAGCGGGACAGACGCATGATGCCGTTTGTAGCGACATCGAGCTCGCCCTGCTCCGGATCCAGATTGCCCTCCCATGCGGTGAAGCACGGCAGGATGATGTCGGAATACTCGCAGGTCAGCGTGTAACGGTAATCGATGCTGCAGACGAAGTCCATCTTCTTGAAGGCAGCAATACCCATGTTGATGTCCTCGGTAGCCTGCAGAGGATTGTGGAAATCGCTGACGATCATCTTAGGGTCAAAATCGTACTCGACCGGCTCGCGATCGCAGAAACCATTGTCCAGGGCGCCATTGCGGTAGTCGCCGTAGCAGGTGTAGTGTCCCGCGAGGATGTCACGCCAGATGGTCGGCTTCGGCATCTGGAAATCGACGAGCGGATTGCCCGCGCCCTTTCCCGGATGCGCCTCGTCCGCGCCGCTTGCCAGCGGAGCGCCAACCTTGACGACCTTGTCATTGTGGCCACCATTTGCCGCCTCGATGCTGAACGTCGCGCCGCAGCTGTTGCCGGAACGTCCAAAATGCGCACCCATAGCACCTACGGTCATGAAAATCTGAGGAAGATCGGTGGAACCACGATAACGGCTCGGTGCATAATTGTGATGCAGCATGACATTGTGATCCTTGCCCACTGCCTCCGCAAACCAGCGGATATCCTCCACCGGAGTGCCGCAGATCTCCGTCGCCCACTCAGCGGTCTTCGGCTGTCCATCATAGACACCAGTCACATAATCGTAGAAATTCTCATCCAGCACTGCATCCGCGGGCATGCTCTCGGCATCAAAGCCCACGCAGTATTTATGCAGGAAATCGTAGTCGACAACATCCAGCTGGATCATCTCATAGGCGACTGCCAGCAGGAATGCGGTATCGGTACCGGGATAAACACGGATCCACTTCGCGCCCAGCGAGCTGGCGGAAACATTGTACTCCGGTCCGACGTAGATAAACTGCGCGCCGGCCTCCTTCGCCAGACGATAATGGTACATCGGGCTGCCGCCATTGTGCCAGGTCGGGTTCATGCCGTAAAGCACGATCGTCTCCGCATTCAGCATGTCCAGACGGTCATTGTTGCCGCCGCAGTCCGGAAGACCGCTGGCAATATCGCCGCCCATACGGACCGGCGCATTGTACCAGTTGCCGTAGCTCTCGGTGCCGACCCACTGCAGGTGGCCACCCATCAGCTTCAGCACCGGCCAGTCGGTACCCATATTGACGACACTGCGCGGACCATAATCCTCGTAAATACGCTTGATCTCAGCCGCAACCAGGTCAAAAGCCTCTTCCCAGCTGATGCGCTCGAAAGCCTCCTCACCACGAAGCTCGCCGTGGCTGTTCTCGCCGCCGCCCGGCTGCCAGCTCTTACGCTTCATCGGATATTTGATCCGGTTTGCGTTGAAAACATGCTGGCGCATGCTGTGGCCACGCGGGCAGGAACGCTGCTGCGGCATCTCCAGAGAGTCCGCATCCAGGTCGTCCGTAGCCTGGCGCAGCACCACGCCATCCTTGACAAATACCTTATTCAGGCAGCGACCGCCGCAGTTACCCCAGCAGTCTACCGTGACCCACTCGCCATCTCCATTGATGACCGCGGTGTCGGATGCCACCTCATGAGGCGTCATTTCCGTTGAAACCATGCCTGCCTGACCCTCCTCGGCATGCACGGAAGAAGTTTTGCTTCCCGAAAACGCCAAGGCTGTCGCAACCGTAGCTGTGCCTTTCAGGAAATTACGCCGGCTGATGCCAGAATTAAGCAGAGCCATAACCTTTTCCTCCTTTTTCTTGATGAAATACTTTGTTCGTTCCAAAGGTGACAAGTGGGTACGGTTCTCGGTGCCCCCCTCCCAGGTGACACCGAGAACCGTACCCACTTGTCACCCGATAGTCTTTGCCGTACCAAAATGATGCTCTTATGGAGAATGTACCATAAAGGCGAAAAGATAACAAATACAAATTAATCATCGTAAATCATCATTGAAAGTTATGGATTTGTGGGGTAGAATATAGAGGAGAAAGCGAAATGATTTTCTTGGTGCAGGAAAAAGCGATCTGCAGAAAACCCACGAAGGCAGAAATGCTGTTTTTGGCAGAGATACTGTTAGGACAGATGTACTGTTTGAGGATAGATACTGTTAGGACAGAAATGCCGTTTGGACAGAAATGCTGTTTGGCAGAAATGTTACTAAGATAAGTGAGGAAATACGAATATGGAGCTTAGAGATCTGGAATATTTTCTGGCAATCGTCAAAGAAGGCAGCCTCACAGCCGCTGCCAAGGCCCTGCACCTGAGCCAGCCCGGCATCACCCGCAGCCTCAAGCTGCTCGAAGACGAGATGGGCAAACAGCTCATCATCCGCGGAAGCCGCCGCATCATGCTGACCGAAGAAGGCATGATGCTCCGCCGGCGCGCAGAGGAGCTGCTGCAGCTCGCAAGCCGGACCAAAACCGAAATCATGGCCTCCGACACTGTGATCGAAGGGGACATCTACATCTGCTCCGGCGAAACCAGGGGTAATCATTTCCTCTCCAAAGCCGCCAAACGCCTCATCGACCGCCATTCCGGCATCCGCTTCCACATTTCCAGCGGTGACCGGACCGACGTAACCGACGAGCTGGAGAACGGCCTAATCGACTTCGGAATGCTGCTCGACCCCATCGACGCCACCCGGTACGATTTCATCCCCCTCCCCTACGAAGAAGTCTGGGGCGTACTCATGCGCAAAGACGCTCCCCTGGCCGCGAAGAAAGCCATCTGCCCCGAGGAGCTCATCGGCCTGCCCCTGATCCTCCCCCGCGGGGTAGACTACTCAAAAGCCGGCAGCCGCATCCTGGGATTAGGCCCGGAGCAGCTCCATGTCGTCGCCACCTACAGCCTGATTTTTAACGCCAGCATCATGGCCACCGACGGTATCGGCTACGTGATCGGCCTCGATCAGATCCTCGAGCTCGGCGACCAGAGCGACCTGTGCTTCCGCCCGCTGGATCCCCCCGTCACCGGCCACATGAATATCGTCTGGAAACAACAGCAGATCATGTCCCGACAAGCCAGAGCCTTCTTAGAAGAACTCTCAGGAGTAAAGGAAGGATAGCGGCAACAAAGGGACAGAATGAAGAAAACAGCGCCATCAACCGATGGCGCTGAAATTTTAATGCTTAGAAGACAGAGCCCCGTCCCCTGTCTACGTAACTCACTACGGAAGCGTCTGAAGGAAGACAGGGGACGGGGTTCTGTCTTCCACTGGCCAAAGAAATTTACGGGGTGATATTCATTCTCCAAAGTCAGGGGACGGTTCTCTGTCTTCCACTGGCCAAAGAAATTTACGGGGCGATATTCATTCTCCAAAGTCAGGGGACGGTTCTCTGTCTTCCACTGGCCAAAGAAATTTACGTGGCGTTATTCAGTCTAGGCCGCCACGCCCGTAAGGACAGCAACCGTCTAAGCCAATTATCAGAAAAACTACGTGGGATGCCATCGTGCGCAGCCCTTCCCCCCGTATCTCTTCAGCTGTCTTAAAAGAATAATCCCAAAAACTACGGGAGATAATGCCGCAAGCTGCATCATCTCCCGTAGTCCATACAGAACGTTGCACGTTCGGTCTTCTTATCTTACGTGGGAAATCCGAAGCAGGTTTGAACTCACCCGTAGTTCTCAAAGAACACTGCATTTCTGACCTTTCTCCCTTACGTGGGA
>CAMOGO010000009.1 GCA_946614075.1 uncultured Lachnospiraceae bacterium
ACCGTCCCCGTGACTCCCCGTGACTCACCGTGGCTCACCGTGGCTCAGCTGCTCGATGACTTCCTCGATCTCCTCCCAGCTCCGCACCCGGATCATGCCATTGGCCTCGGCATCGTAATCCCTGTTATGCGGGGCGGTCATCAGGATTTTCACGTAATCGCCGCCCTCCAGATTGTGGATACCGTCGTCGATCAGGACGTCCCCCCGGATGATCTGCTTCCGGTCGGTGATGATCACCTGCTTCCAGCTGAGAAAAGGAAAGTACCGGAACAGTAGATCGTCCATTTTCTCCTGGATCGCATGGTGCTCACTCGCCGTGACGATATAAACCTCATGGCCCGCCGCCATGAGATGCTTCAAGCCCTCGGCCGCGCCGGGGATCGGCTTGACCGTCCCCCAGAAGCCAGGCTGCCTGGGGATCGCGTACACCTGGTCCCTCGTCAGGCCCGGATAGGCAGCTGACACGTCCCAGGAAGTGATTTCATCGTACGTGACATTCCGTCCATACTTCGCATTCACGCCACGCACCCAGGCATCCAAAAGCTGCTCAATCGTGTCATCCATATCTACCAGAATCTTCATCCGCACTCGCTCATCTCCAGAAAGACATTTTAACAGAAAAGTGAAGGAAACAAAAGAGGTGTGTCAGAACCGTCCCCGTGACTCAGTGACTCACCGTGAATTACTGCATATCCAGCCAGGTTTTCTGCTTGGGTGCGGGATAGACCTCGTCGATCCGGGCGAGATCCTCCGCCGTACATTTCCGCTGTGTCTACCAGCGTCATTCCCGCCTCGATCCCACTGCGCAGAGCCTCGATTTCACTCGCTCTGGCTGCGTCGCTCTCCCCCAGGTACCAGGTCCCAAGCCCCAGCGCCGGAACGGTAGTATCATTTGCCAGTTTCACCTGATGCTGCATATTTTGCCTCCCATTGCTCTCTTTTCTGAAATATTACCATATTCTCATAGCCGTATCTACCCGAACGCAATGAGAATACCTATCGCATTTGCAAAAATAATCATATAGGTCATGCCATAAAGGAACAAAAATGCTATAATAATCTCAGAATGTTGGGGTTTATGATTTGGCGGAAAGGAGGCTCTGGCTGTCTCAAAAATAGACATCTTGAAGGAAGGACATAAGATACTTTTAAAATCGGCAATATACCATATGGGGGAAGCAAAATGGATATTAAAGAAATGTTCTTGGAGCAGGAAAGCTATATTGTTGAAATGCGCCGATGGTTTCACCGGCACCCGGAAGTGTCCTTAAAGGAGAAAAATACGTCTCAGAAAATTCAGGATGAGCTGACGAAGATGGGGATACCTTTCGAGGTTCTGGCGCCAAACTATGGCGTGATCGCCACGATCAAAGGGAAATTGGGCGAGGGCAAAACCTTGGTTTTGCGTGCGGATATCGATGCCCTCCCCGTTACAGAAGACACAGGGTTGGATTTTGCCTCGGAAAATCCCGGCGTGATGCATGCCTGCGGTCATGATGCGCATGCCGCCATGCTCCTGGGAGCCGCAAAGGTGCTGAACAGCCTGAAAAGCCAGTTCAAAGGCACCATCAAATGCTTTTTCCAGATTGGGGAGGAAATCGCGCTTGGCTATGAAGAGGCTCTGGATTATTTTCAGGCAACCGGCGGAATCGATGGTATTGCGGCATTGCATATCTGGAGCGCTATTCCGGAAGGGGAAATCCTGCTTTTCCCCGGCTCTGTTTTTGCAGGTGCTGCCCAGATTAAGGTGATTCTTCATGGACAGGGCGGACACGGTTCCCGGCCGGATCTGGTAAAGGATCCGATCAAGGCGGCATGCGACCTGGTTCTCAAGCTCGCCTCGATCCCCACCAATTTCTATGATACGCTGGATCATTCCGTTGTCAGCATCGGAAAGATCGAAGCCGGAACGGCCTTCAATATTTTCCCTCCTACCGCTATGATAAACGGCTCCCTCCGCTATTATAAGCAGGGAGGCGAGGCGAAGATCAAGGAATTTGTGCGTCAGATCACGGAAGGCGTATGCCGTATCTACGGGGTAGACTACGAGTTGATGTTCTGCGGCGAAGTTCCCCCGGTGACCAACAATGCCGACCTGATCCAGGAAGCGAAGGAACTGGTAAAGGATGTGGATGGCCTGACGCTTTCCGCTCAGACGGATCCGTTCAGCGCCAGCGATGACTACGGCTTTTTCCTGCAGCAGTATCCCGGCTTCTACGGAGTCTTGGGCGGCGGAAAGCCAGACACGGAAAACTATCCGCAGCACCATGCGAAGTTTGATATTGATGAAAAAGCGCTCCGAAAAGGCGCCGAATTCATGACACGATACGCACTGGATTTTCTCCGGTAAGCAATCGAGATCGAGTAGGAGGAGGCTTTGCCCTGTGACAGTGGGGACGGTTCTCGGTGTCACCTCAAGATGAGGTGACACCGAGAACCGTCCCCATCGTCACACACCGAGAACCGTCCCCATTGTCACACTCTTATTCCGCGGCTTCGATCGGTACGATTTCTTCGTTTCCACCGGATGTCAGCTTCAGGACACCGTTGTGATACTCGATGGCGTCATACTCAGGGTCAAAGTGGCAAAGCTCATTGCCCTCCAGGTCATAGACCAGACATCCGAGACCCGTCACATATCGCGCAGAGGTCCAGAAGACAAGGTAATTCCCATCGGCTTCAAACTTCTTGATGGTGGGCAGGCTTCCTGTTAACGGCTCAAAGAGGAATTCGCCGTCCGGGCAGATGATGCCCCAGTACTCCGTTCCCTTCGGATTGGTGATATTGACCGGCAGATAGCCCTTGCTGCTGGTCCAGCCTGCAGGGCTGAAATTGCTCAGATTTACCTTCGCAAGCTCGTTCAGCTCCTTATCCAGAATGATCACGCCGTTCTCGTCCGGATTCCAGCTGTCGTGCTTATACGCATAAATGACCTGTGCTTCCCGATCATAATGGATAAAATAGCAATAGCTTTCCAGCTCCCTGTTTTCCGGTTCAAAAATAGACTTGCCATCTCCGGGGAGGGTGATATAGGACATTCCTTCTGTACCGCTGCCAACCGCGATCGCTGTCCCGTCCTCAAACGTCAGGCCGAAGGTATCGGAATAGACATTAAAATTGTCACCGATTGACTCCGCCCAGGTATTCGTATCGCTGTTGTAGAATTTGCAGGTGAATAAGGTCGAGTTTTCCTCGAGAGAACCCATCGATCCCTTCACCGACATCCAGGTGTTTTCCTTGCAGTAGACCGAGCCGCGAAGGAAAGCGCCCGGTGAGTACCAGCCATTCAGCGTTGCGATATTCTCCGCCTGAAGCGGCATCACCCAGCTGCCCTGCATGTCGACCATTCCAACCTCAAAATCGACGCCGGAATAGCTCTCGCTGAAGGTGTACGCCAGGATATATCCATCCTCCAGCAGGCTGTCCTCTACCGGGACCAGAGTTTCAAAATCATTCCAAAGGTCTAATGCCTGCTCTTCGCCCTGCTCTTCCACTCTTTTGTCGATCCGGTTCTCCCGCTCATACGTATCCAGCGCCGGAGGCTGAGGCTGATTTTCATAAATGCCGAATATAAATCCGTCCACACCGATCATCTCAGCATCGAGGACCACTTCTCCGGTCTCGTCTACCAGCCCGGTGACATAAGCCTTACCCCACTCGTTCTTCTGCATGACGGCAGCATATCCATTGTAAAAAACCGAAGCTGCTTTGGTCCCTTCCGGGAGGGTAAACAGCAGCTCTCCCTTGGCATTGTAGCAAGAATCCAGGCCATCCTCCGTCATCCACGCGTACCCATTATAAAGGGCAAACGCCATTTCCGGATCAAGCGCCACGTCCGCGGCTTCTTCGGCAGCCTCTCCCTCGGCCTCTTCGGCAGCCTCTCCCGCGGCTTCTTCCATAGTCTCTTCCATGGCCTCTCGCATGGTTTCCTCCGCAGTCTCTTCCTTGGTCTCCGCCTCGCTTTCTGCCACGGTTTCCGCTATGGCCTCAGCAGATGCATGGGATCCGGATGCTTCTCTTGCCAAAGAATGCATCGGCATGCTTCCGAAGCAAAGTCCTGCCGCCAGCAAGACCGTAAACATCGTTCGGATTTGCTTTTTCATATGTCTTTCTCCCTCCTGTCAAATCATGGTATCTTTGTCATTGTAGTGCTTTTATCCAAGGTGCGCAAGTCTGACCTCTACGGTATTGTCATTCATGGTCGTGGCGGCGTCGAGATCGGTCAGTCTGGCATGCTGCAGGGCATTTACCCCGAGCCCGCTCTTCGTCAGACCATGGGCGAAAACGCCCTGTACCGCAGCAGCGCCCTTGGCGATCAGGTCCGTGACATGAGCGGTGAAGCGCACACATCCCAGGTCATTAAAGGCTTCCACCTCGTCTCCTGTAGCGATCCCTCGCTGGGCCGCGTCCTCCGGATGAAGGTGCAGAAGCATCTCTCCCCGGGTCGGAATCAGATCCTCCTTCCGCTCATGGAAAACCGAATTCAGGGACCACAGTCCCGGCACGGATACGAGCTGCAAAGGCTCCGGGCCGGCATACGGCGGGAACCATTTCGGCATCGGCTCTGCCATCTCTTCATTGACGATCTTCCACGGCTTCCCTTCCTTCATGAATCTCAGGTGATCCGCATAGGGGACAGCGACCGCGCCGCCCTGGCGCAAATGCTCTATCGCCTCCTCGTCGAGAGCGGAGGCGTTGCCCTTCAGCCTGCCAAGGATCTTTTCAAAAAGCTCCTCCTCCGTCTGGTCAAAATAATCGTCCTCCATGCCCATGGTCCTGGCCAGAAGCCGGAAGGTCTCCCAGTCCGTCTTGCACTCGCCGGGGGCCTCGATGAGCTTAGGCGCCGCTGCCAGCGTGCAGTAGCCGTAGGACATGTAGACATCTGTCTGCTCCACGGAGTAGGTCGCCGGCAGGATGATATCCGCGTACCGTGCCGTATCAGTCATCACTCGCTCGTGCACCACGGTAAAAAGGTCCTCGCGGGAGAGGCCGCGAAGCACGGCGTTTGTGTCGCTGACCGAGTCTGCCGGGTTGCTGCCGTAGACATACAGGCTGCGGACCACCGGGTCGCAGATCCCCGCTCCCAGCTGATTGATATTGATCGCGGGGTGCTTTCCGTGAAACGCCGGCGGATCCACTATCGTGCCGTCCACATAGACGCCTCCCGTCGGATTTGTACCGCAAAAACCCCCGCCGGGCTTTTTCCAGGCCCCAGTGTACTGGGACAGGATGGTGATGATCCGGCAGGTCATGCCGCCATTTGCATAGCGGGAGATACCGGAGCCAAGGAGGATGCACGGAGCCTCGGCCTTCCCATACTCATGCGCGAGAGCCTCGATCTGCTCCGCGCGGATCCCGCAGATCCCCTCCGCCCATTCCGGCGTATACTGCGCCAAAGTCTTGCGGAAATCCTCGTATCCGTAAGCCCATTCCTGCAAATACTCGCGGTCGGCCAGGCCGTCTCTTTCCAGCACATGCATCATGGCCAGGGCCAGGGCGGCATCGCTTCCCGGCTTTACCAGGAGCATCTCATCGCTGTAGGGCGCCATATCGATACCGCAGACCTCTATGGTCACGATGCGCTTCCCCTGCTTTTTAAAGTCCCTTAGCTGCTTCATCATGGGGTTTCTCGTGGCGGGCACATCGCTGCCCCAAACGATCAGGAAATCGCTGTCCTCGGTCTCCCGCGGATCCAGGCAGCCGACGCCGCCCATGACCGCTTTGTACCCGGCTCCCTTGGCACTGGAGCACAGGGTCTTGACCAGGCCTCTCGTCCCCAGGCGGCCGAAAAAGGCCCAGCCGCTGGTCCGCTGGATCGGTGTCATGACGCCGGAATAATTACACCAGGCGATGGCTTCCGAACCGGATTCCTGGATGATTGCCTTCCATCTGGCTCCGATCTCCGCCAGGGCCTCGTCCCAGGTAATCCGCGCAAATTTCCCCTCTCCCTTCGCCCCGACACGCTTCATCGGGTACAGGATCCTCTCCAGTGCATTGACCGAGCGCTCATAGCGCGCCATCTTCCGGCAAGGCCCGCAGGCCGACACCGGGTGGTCCGGATCCGGACGGACCGCCACGAGGCGTCCATCCTCGATCTCCGCGTAAAACCCGCAGGTTGTCGGGCAGTCGTACGGACATACGGCATATCCTGTCTGTTTATTCATCAGAAATCCTCCCATAGAAAATCTCTTTCCATAAAGCATTCTTATAAAAGCATCCTCTCGTCCCCTGTCTTCGTGGACCCCTGTCTTCCTACTCCCGCTCCTTCAGATACTGCAGGATCCTCTTCAGCCCGGGCGAGGCTTTTCCCCTCCACGCCAGATAGATCGGGATCCTGACACCGTCATCAAACGGGCGCTTCACAATCCCCGGCTGGGTATCTGACAGATAATCCGGCATGATCGCCATCCCGCCAAAGGCCAGGATATTCGGGACCACCTCGCTCGCGAGCGCATAGTTCGCAACATGGTACGTGACACCCGCCTCCTTAAGAGCCTGCAAAGACTCTTGGATGTGGCTGAACCGAAACCGCCCCGGCAAAAAGAGTGACTGATCCTGCAGATCCGAAAGCGAAATCTGCTCCTTTGCTGCCAACGGATCCTGCTCCCTCATGACCAAGCAATGCCCTGCATCGGTCAGGTGGAAGGTTTTCGTCTTTTCCGACGTTACAAGCTCTGCTGACACCAGATAAGGGCTGCCCTCCTCCCAGCTGTCATTATCCATCAGGCTGTCCAGCTCCTGCGCTTTCTGATGGATTTTCAGCTCCGGAAGCTCCCGTAAAAGCTCTGCCAGGAGGAAATTTTTCTCCTTCTGTGTCGCGCGGTTATAATAATACAGCCGGATATCCAGTCCTTTTCCGGAAAGCTCAGCCTTGGCTTCCGCCCACTCATCGAGAATGCTGCGGACATGCCCGTACAGCTGCTCCGCTTCCTTGGTCGGCCGAATTTCCTTTTTATCTCTCTCAAAGAGACGGACCCCCAGCTCCTCCTCCGTCTTCCGGATCGACTGCGATACGGCCGGCTGTGTCAGAAAAAGCCTATCAGCAGCCCTCGTAAAATTCCGCTCTTCAAAAGCTGCCGCAAAAACCTCCAGCTGATGAAACAGCATTTTCTTCCCCTCCGCTTTCCTGCTATTCAAGCGGCTTATCATAAATGCCGCTTATGGTACCATCATAATCCGAAATTAGAGGAATCTCAAGGAAAATGCTATAGTAAGGGCGAAAAGAATCAGCCGTCCATTTCAGGCTGCTGATCGGGGAAGGGGTTTTAGACGGTTTCCCCTCGGAGTAAACCGCTCACAGAAAAGAAAGGATATTGTTATGAAAATGAACCGAAGAACGTTCCTGAAGGCCAGTGCTGCCTCCACCATCTCCGCACTCGCATTGAGTGTCGTACCTGTCTCCGCCGAGGAGGAGGCCGCTGCAGAAGGTAAGTCTCTTACCGTTCCGGAGACCTTTGACGCCATGATCGCAGAATCCGCTGTTGAGGCAGAGGAAATCATGGAATTTGATGAAGAGTATGACTATGATGTCGTTGTCGTCGGTGCCGGCACCTCCGGTCTTCCGGCTGCTATCTCCGCTTATCAGGCCGGCGCGAAGGTCGCTGTCCTCCAGAAGCAGGTTGTCCCGGTTGCCCAGGGTATGCTCATGGCCCGTGTCATCAAGGAGATGTCCACCGAGATCGGCATGAAGCAGTACATCCACTACAATCACAAGATCTACGACTATCGCAATGATCCGGCTCTGTGGCAGCGCTACGTCGACAATTCCCAGGAAGCAGCCGACTGGTACCTGAATGAGCTGAACGCCATCGGTTTCGCAGACTATATCGATGACAACGACAGCAAGGATCATGTCTATGAGGATGGCAACTGCTATCTGAAAGGCACCCTTTTCACCGGCTCCATGATGGCTCCGACCACGGCTCTGGCCGAGGCTTATGCAGACCGCATCGATTTTTACTATGAGACACCGGCTGTCCAGCTGATCAAGGAAGACGGCCGTGTGACCGGCGTCATCGGCAGAGTCGAGGAGGAAGGCAAGTATCTCCGCTTCAACGCTTCCAAGGGTGTCATCCTGGCAACCGGCGACTATCAGAACAACCGCGCTATGCTCGCTCGCTACAATCCGGACTGCCTGAACTTTGACCCGAAGCAGGCATGGAAGACCGGCGACGGTCATCTGATGGCGATGCTGGCCGGCGCTCACATGTGCCCCGGTGTCCACTCCAAGATGGTCCACGGTGCCAGCATCATGCGTGAGGAGCCGCTGCTCGCTGTAAACGGCGACGGTGTCCGCTTCATGGAGGAGGATATCGAGTACTGCCGCCGCAACACGATCCTTCGCAAGATGGAGGTTCCGTTCATGTGGTCCCTCTTTGACGCCAACTACACCGAGCAGGTCTACGGCTGGGGAAGCGATCCGACCGTTCCGACCGTTGCCAACGCGACTCCTGAGAAGCTGGCCGCCTACGTCGAAAAGGGACAGGTCCTCACCGCTGACTCGATCGAGGAGCTGGCAGCCCTCATGGAGGTCGATCCTGAGAACCTGAAGGCTACCGTAGAGCGCTACAATGAGCTCTCCGAGCTTGGCATGGACCTTGACTTCGGAAAGCCGTCCAAATACATGCAGCCCCTGACCACCGCTCCTTTCTATGCGGTCAAGAGAGTCTACCAGATTTCCGCCATCGTCGATGGTCTCGATTCGGATGTGGAAGGCCGTGTCCTTGGCGAGGACGGCATGCCGATCGAAGGCCTCTACTGCGCAGGCAACTGCTCCGGCAATTTCTACGGCGATGTCGACTACTCCCTGGATACCATGGGTCTGTCCGTCGGACGCTGCATTACCTTCGGTTACCTCGTCGGACGTGACGTCGCGATGCTGTAACAATATCCAACTCTTTTCACAAGCAAGAGGGTGCCACTTTCCAAAGCGGCACCCTCTTCTTGTATTATGGGGACATCCATATTCTGTTTTCATGGGTGGAGCAGGGGGTCTGACCCCCGGGAGGGATCTGCGCCCCTGCCCCATTTACTTATAAAATACTTATAAGATTTTTAAGAGAAAGAGTTTATTCTCTAAAAAGGAGTAAATTACTCCATCGGAGCTTCCTCCATCGTCCATGCTTCCTTGAAAGCAGCATAGTCGAAGTTCTCAAGTGCACTAATCGGATCTGCGCTGTAGGTAGCGGTACGCTCATCATCGATGACGCCGGCCCAGTTCATACCGAATGCGAAATCGTAAGCATTGCCCATGCTATCAACGTAGACTTCCATATCACGAGGAACGTCCTCGAGCTGTGCCTCGACAGCTTCCATGCTAGCCGGCTGCTGGAATACAAGCAGACCGTTCGGCTCAACCTCACCAGTGATGATGCGGCCAACAGCGTCGCTTCTCTGGCTGTTGTAGCAAACAAGGATAGCATCTGCAAGAGGCTCAACCTCAGACCATACCATCGGGCGCTCCATCTGCATGGAGACGATAACCGGGATATCACCTGCGATAGAGTTTACATACTCCAGAGTCTCAAGATGTCCGTAGTTGGCATCATCCAGACCGTTGGAGGAGCTGTTGCCTGCGAAGGAACGGTTCTCGATGGAACCATCTTCCAGGACCTTGCCGGCCCAGGATACCTCGCGTGCGGTATCAGCGGTGTAGTTTGCATACTGCAGGTTGTAAGGGAACCATACAGCCTCGTCGTCGCCCTCATAGTTGAACCATACGCCAACATAGTGGGTATCATAGGACAGAGAGTAAGGAGCAGTCATACCTACCAGGATGAAATCGCAAGCAGCGACATCTTCCTCAGCAGCTCTGGTCATGTTGCCTTCCTCATCGACCGTATCGGTAACGACGTTGAAGTACTGGCCAAGGACCTCAAGATCCATCTGCATCGTCCAGTTCGGGGTCTCGCTCGGAGTTCCGATACCGGTGAACCAGCTTACGCTGAAGCCGTTGTTGGAAACGTAAGGTACATAAACGGTAGGCATCTCAACAGCCTCGCCAAGAACACCGTCGTTCTTGATCATGACGACAGACTGGGTCTGGGTCTCAAGACCAACAACTTCAGGCTCATAAGCAGCAGCAGCGACGGAATCGCTGTACGGGCAGTCGAACATGTTCAGGTCGAACATAACCTTGTAGAAACGATAAGCAGCATGGCCGATGATGGCATCTGCCTCTTCCTGACCACAGTCAGCGACCATGATCTCATATGCCTCTGCGATGGCATCCATAGCACCGTTACCACCAAGAAGGTTAGCACCGCGCTCCCACTGGCAAGCCATACGCTCTGCAGGAGTCATACCCTCGAACTCAACCGGAGTCCAGGTACCGGTCTGGTTTCCTGCACCGAAGTCGCCCTGGGTACCCCAGTCAGTGATGATCAGGCTGTCATAGCCGAATGCCTCGAGCATATCGTACAGATACGGGTTGTAAGCGCCAGCCCACTCGCCGCCGATAGCTTCGTGGTTCTCGTCAACGTTGACAGCATACTCGGTCATGATACCGGAGGAACCGGTCAGACCAGGAAGGTTGAATACGCCATCGAAATAGGTGATCAGGTGAGCTTCGAAGTTTCCGCCCGGGAATACTGCGTAGCGTCCGCCGTTGGTGTGGTCATCACGGCCACCCTCAGTGGAGCCAGCGCCTGCAAAGTGCTTCGTGAAGCAGAATACGGACTCATCGCCCCAGCCAAGGTCATTGCCTTCCTCATCATAAGAGGACTGCATAGCATTTACATAAGCGGTAGCGATGTCAAGGGTCAGCTTCGGATCCTCGCCATAGGTGCCGCCTGCACGGTTCATAACAGGAGATGCGATATCGACCTGCGGTCCAAGAAGGGCGGTAACACCAGCCAGACGATACTGAATGGAGGTCTCAACGCCGATCGCAGCTGCAAGCTCGGGATCCATCGTGGAAGCAAGAGACAGGGTCTCGATAACGCCGGAGATGTTAGCCGGGTCGATAGAGATCATAGCGGGGATACCATAGAAGCAGCTCTCAGCTACTGCCTGGATTGCGTTCGCCCACTTTGCATGATCGCCAAGACCACGGGCAATCTGACGGGTAACACCGCCGCGGCCGCCAGCCATCAGGAAGGTGTAGGAACCATCTTCCTCGGTCAGAGGCTCGGTGGTGAAGTCGCCCCAGCCGCCGTGAGACAGGGTCATAGCCATCTCAGCGCCGGTCATCTGGGCAACCAGGTCCTCTGCACGCTCTTCGCTGGAGAGTCTCCAGTCCTCATAAGCGTCCAGCTCACCATTCTGGTTCAGATCCTTGAATGCATAACCATCTTCCTCGATGATCATGACACCGGAAGTACCGGAAAGGCCAAGGGTAGCACCGTCTTCGTTCTCGATGAGATACCAGCCGTCCTCGGTCTGGGTAACGGTGTACTTAGCGCCTTCGGAAGCCATGGGGACATAGTCTTCCATCATGTCGTCGCCAGCCTCAGTCTCCATAGCCTCGGTCTCCATAGCCTCGGTCTCAGGAGCTGCATAGGGGTTAGCATAAGGGTTCTCGCCTGCAGCCTCAGTCTCAGGAGCTGCATACGGATTTGCGTAAGGGTTCTCGCCTGCAGCCTCAGTCTCAGGAGCTGCATACGGGTTTGCGTAAGGGTTCTCTGCGGCAGCCTCAGACGGTGCTGCATACGGGTTTGCGTAAGGGTTCTCAGCGGCAGCTTCGGTCTCAGCAGGCTGTGCGTAAGGGTTTGCGTACGGATTCTCACCGGCGCTTACGGTCAGACTGAAGAGCATCGCGACAGCAGCCACGAGCGCAAAAGTTTTGCGTAACTTCATTCTTTACTCCTTCCTTTTTTTCGTTTCCGAATACTTCTTGGTGTCCCCAATGTACTATAACAATATAGTCAAATCTTGCTTCTGTCAATCTTAATTTTTGTCACATCTGCGCACAGGATTTCTTCCGAACGCTTTCGCTATTGATGCTTTTTCACGAATATTTTTCTTGAATAGATCGTCTATTATCATTTTTTTAGAATCCGCCGACCGCTTTACTTCTCCCCTCTTTTCCCGTATACTTAGCTAAATATACCAATTACATTTACAGCTATTGTTCCAAATATGCATACAGTGCCGAAGCACTGTATCACTACGTTTAAAGCATACAGCGCCGGAGTACTGTATCACTATGTATAAAGCATACAGCGCCGGAGTACTGTATCACCACCTGCAAAACGGAGTATCTCACGATGAAACAGCAAGTGTTTAATCCGTATCTTCCCTCCTGGGAATACGTCCCGGACGGAGAGCCGCATGTGTTCGGAGACCGTGTCTACGTCTATGGCTCCCACGACGCCTTCGGCGCACCGATCTTCTGTGTCAATGATTATGTATGCTGGTCCGCCCCGGTGGATGATCTTTCCGACTGGCGCTACGAAGGCGTCATCTACCGGAAAAAGCAGGACCCGGGCAACCCTCTGGGAATCCGCAGCCTCTACGCACCTGACGTGACCCAGGGCCCGGACGGCCGGTACTACCTCTACTACGCCTTTGATTTTCTCGGGGAAATCAGCGTCGCCGGGTGCGACACTCCGGCAGGCCAGTACCAGTTCTACGGCCGTGTCCACCACAAAGACGGCAAGGTCTGGGGGCGTAAGAGCGGCGAGCAGTTCCCCTTCGATCCCGGTGTGCTCACCGATGACGACGGCCGCGTATGGCTTTACAGCGGCTTCGCCACGAAGGTTCCCTTTGTCGCGTCACGCTTCCACAATCTGAAAAACGACGGCGGCGTGGTCATGGAGCTCGAGCCGGATATGATCACGATCAAGCAGGAGCCGAAGCTCCTCTTCCCCATACAAGGTAAGGAAGGGGCCTTCCCCCACGCCTTTTTCGAGGCAAGCTCGATCCGCAAGGTCGACGGGAAATACTGCTTCGTCTACTCCAGCCAGTACAACCACGACCTCTGCTACGCCATGTCCGACTACCCCGACCGTGACTTCACCTACGGAGGCGTGCTCATCGACCTCGGCGACCTCTACCTCGACGGCAACACCGACGAGAGCCACGCGAATAATTACCTCGGCAACACCCATGGCGGCATGCTGAACATCGGCGACGACTGGTACATCTTCTACCATCGGCAGACCGACCGCTCAAGCTACGCCCGCCAGGCCTGCGCGGAAAAACTGGAACGGACGCCGGACGGCGGTTTCAAACAGGCCATGCTCACCAGCTGCGGCCTGAACGGCGGCCCCTTACAGGGACGCGGCGAGTACGAAGCACGGATCGCCTGCAACCTCTGGGCCAAAGGCCATGAGACCGGCCGTGTGGACGGCAGCAATCCGAAAAAAAGACTGGCCGCCCATCCCTATTTCACCCAGACCGGAAAGGACCGGGAAAAGGACGGCGACCAGTACATCGCCAACATGCGCGACGGCGCCACCGCCGGCTTCAAGTTCTTTGCATTTGACGGCACGGAGTCGAAGATCAGCGCGAAGGTTCGCGGAGCAGCAAATGGCGAGCTCCTCGTGTCAGACACCCCGGATTTTGAAAAAATCCTGGCCCGCATACCAGTACAGGCAGGAGGCTCAGCCGGAAACGGGGCTGGCAACGCAGCCGGCAAGGCAGGTGGCACGGGTGGAAATGCAGCCGGGGCCGCCTATCTCACACCGGAATGC
>CAMOGO010000010.1 GCA_946614075.1 uncultured Lachnospiraceae bacterium
CGCTGCATGAACAAGGTCATGGTCAAGGACGGCATGGTTGTCCGTCAGAAGGGCGATGACACACACGAGGATACCCGCGATTACCCGCAGCAGAGAGGCTGCGTACGAGGCAGAGCTCAGCAGCAGCAGTGCTTCGGTGCGGATCGTATCAAGTACCCGATGAAGAGAAAGAACTGGAACCCCGGCGAGCCGAACGGCGAGCTCCGCGGCAAGGACGAGTGGGAGCGCATCAGCTGGGATGAGGCTATCAAGTACGTAGCCGACGAGTTCCTTCGCATCAAGGAAGAGTATGGCAACCAGGCATTCCTGTGCGGTAGCTGGACCTCTGTCGATGAGTGCCCTCCGCTGCTGGCAATCGGCGGCCACACCTCCATTACCGACTCTACCTCTTACGGTACCTATCTGCTGAACATCGGCCAGACCATCGGCTGGGGCGGCAGCGGTTTCAACACCGGTAATGACCGTATGGACCTTCTGAAGGCTGACTATGCTGTCTGCCTTTCCCTGAACACCGCATGGTCCGCACCTGGTACCCCGATTAACAACTACATCCGTGCGAAGGAAGAGGCTGGAGTGAAGTTCATCACCATCGACCCGATGTACTCCGCAACCGCGCAGGTTCTGGATGCTGACTGGGTTCCGGTCCGTACCGGTACCGATACCGCTCTCCTTCTGGGCGTAGCTTATGAGATGCTTCGTCTGGATCAGGAAGAGGGCGACATCATCGACTGGGATTTCCTGGACAAGTACACCGTCGGTTTCGACGCTGACCACAAGCCGGCAGATCTCAAGGACGATGTAAACTTCCGTGATTACCTGGAAGGCAAGTATGATGACACCCCGAAGACGGCAGAGTGGGCTTCCCATATCTGCGGCGCTCCGGTTGAGCAGATTACGATGCTGGCCAGAACCCTCGGAAAGAACAACAACGTATGGTTTATCTACAGCTTCGCTTCTTCCCGTAATGCCGGCGCTGAGAACCTTCCTCAGCTGGTCATGACCATCGGCGCTATGGGCGGTCACATGGGCAAGGAAGGCAACTGCACCACCCTGTCCTATACGCAGAACTCTGCTAACCAGGGAAGCTCTCTGGTCCGCGCAGGCAGCAGCGGCCAGCCTTGGCTGTTCGAGAATACCGCATTTGAGACCGGTGAGGCCGGTATCATCCCTGGTCCGCAGGCATGGGATGCTGTCTTCAGCGGCAAGTATCGCGACATCGGTGAGTACTATGGACGCGGCATGCACGAGGGCAAGGATTTCGAGTGCGATATCCACTGCATCGTCAACATGGAAGAGCATGCCTATCTGCAGTCCGGTCCGAACATCAAGAGAGGTATCGAGGCTTACCGTAAAGTAGACTTCACCGTCTTCCAGGGTCATTTCATGACGACTCCGGCTAAGTACTCCGATATCATCCTTCCTTGCACGACTCGTTGGGAGTGGGCAGGCAACCTCTACGGCACCAACCGCGAGTTCCTGTTCTGCGCAAGCCAGGTTATCGAGCCGCTGTACGAGGCAAAGCACGACGATGACATCTACAAGATGCTGATCGACGCGATGGGCCTTGACGGCAGCATGTACTATCCGCTCAGCCAGAAGGCTCAGTTCTTCAATCAGATGGCTGGCGCAAAGGTCATCAAGGATGACGGCTCCGATTATGAGACTCTGATCACCATCACTCAGGATGATATCGATGAGTGGGGCGTTGCAGAGGAGCTCGCAGCAAACGGCATCGAGGTTGCTCCTCAGGAAGGCCGTGTAGGTCTGCAGGAGTTCATTGACAATGGCGGATACCAGGTTGAGCGTTACGAGGGTGACCCGTTCGGCAACATCGGTATGGCTTCCTACTTCGAGGATCCCGAGGCGAATCCGCGTGGCAGCGCCAGCGGTAAGTTCGAGATCACCAGCCAGGCAAAGGCAGATCTGTTCAACAGCTTTGGCCTTGTCGACTGGGATTTCAAGCCTTATCCGGAGTACATCGTTCCGGTCCGCGGATACGAGACGACCTTCAAGGATGGCGACATCGACGGCGAGAAGGGTGAGTTCCCGACCCTGCTGTACGATATCCACTACATGAGACGTTCTCACTCCTCCTTCGACAACCTGCCTTGGCTGCGTGAAGCATGGCCGAACCCGGTCTTCATGTCTGCTGCAGATGCGAAGGAAGCTGGCATCGAGAATGGCGACACCGTCAAGATCTCCACTCCGTTTGCAAGCGGTCTGCGTAAGGCCTGCGTCATGCAGGGTCTGATGCCCGGCGTAGCAGCAATCCCTCACGGTTCCTGGGTCAACTGGGATGAGGATGAGGATATCGACCGTGGCGGTGCTGAGAACTGGCTGGAAGGCAATGAGATCACCGGTGGTGGTATCACTCCTTACAACAACAAGAACTGCCGTATCGAGAAGTATGATGGCGAACCGCTTGAGGATGACTGGAAAGTCTCCAACAGCATGGTTCCGAGTTTTGAATAGGGAGGAAACGAACCATGGCATTAGGTTTTTATTTTGATATGACCCGCTGTGTCGGGTGCCGTGCATGCCAGATCGCATGCAAGGATAAGAATCGCCTGGATGTGGGCGTTATCCTGAGAAAAGCAAAGACTTTTGAGGTTGGCGAGTTCCCGACCTGCAAGACCTACAGCTATTCCTTCTCCTGCAATCACTGCGAGAATCCTGCCTGCCTGGCAGCCTGCGCTACCGGTGCAATCTACAAGGCAGAGGACGGCACGGTTATCTTGGACAGCGCTCTTTGCGATGGCTGCGGCGCCTGCGTCGAGATCTGCCCTTACGGCCATCCGCAGATGAACGAGGCTCTTGGCGTAGCTCAGAAGTGCGACGCTTGCGCTTACCTGCGTGCAAAGGGCATGAACCCTGCCTGCGTAGATGCTTGCCCGAGCCGTGCTCTGGAGTTTGGTGATATGGATGAGCTTCGCGCTAAGCATGGCGAGGATCTCGTATCCGATATCGCTATTCTTCCGGACTCCACCTGGACGAATGCAAACATCCTGATCAAGGCGAAGGAAATCGCTCTGGATCCTGAGTTCACCGAGCTTCCGATGTAATGAAATGATAACTCCTTTCGAGTTGTAGCAAAGACGTCCCGACGGTCTGTGGAATGCAGGCTGCCGGGACGTCTTTCGTGTGCCAGGAGGAGGAAAAGGATCCGGTAGCGAAAACGGGACAAAAGTATATAAATGTACCGATAAGTAACAGAAGACAGGATATGACCATTGTGAAATTTTTCTCATTATGATTTAATGTATCCTAGATCGTTTATCACTATGATCTAAGAAGGAGGAATACGCTATGAGCAAATGGATCAAACAGCTGTCTGAGTCCACGATCAGCCGTCGGGACTTCCTGAAGGGCAGCGCTGCCGCATCCGCTTCTGTAGCCGCTTTGTCGCTTCTTGGCATGCAGAATCTTGCCCATGCCGAGGGGGAAACAGCAGCAGAAGAACCGATGGCAGAGGAGATGGCAATGGACCATTCCCCGATCGTCGATCCCGAGGAAGGCGGCAAGTGGATTTCCGCAGCCTGCTGGCACAACTGCGGCGGCCGCTGCATGAACAAGGTCATGATCAAGGATGGCATGGTCATCCGCCAGAAGACCGACGATACCCATCCGGACAGCTTTGATTACCCGCAGCAGAGAGGCTGCGTCCGTGGTAAGGCACAGCAGCAGCAGTGCTTCGGTGTCGACCGGATCAAGTATCCGATGAAGCGTGTGCACTGGTCACCGGAGGAACCGAACGGAGAGCTCCGCGGAAAGGACGAGTGGGAGCGCATCAGCTGGGACGAGGCGATCGCCTATGTCGCAGACCAGATCAAAACCATCAAGGAAAAATACGGCAATGAGGCTTTCCTGGTAGGAAGCTGGGGATCTGTCAACGCATTCCCTCCGCTGCTTGCCTACGGTGGCCACACATCCACCACGGACTCCACGTCCTACGGCTGCTACATGCAGAATACGGCGTCCACCATCGGCATCGCCAATAACGACGCCAACTCCGGCAATGACCGCCGCGACATGCTGAATGCGGATTATATCATCCTTCATGCATCGAACCCGGCATGGTCTACCCCCGGAACTCCGCCGTATCACTACCTGCGCGCAAAGGAAGCCGGCGTGAAGTTCATCACGATTGACCCGATTTACACCGCTTCTGCCCAGATGCTGGACGCATACTGGATTCCGGTTCACACCGGCACCGATACTGCGTTCTTCCTGGGCGTCATCTCCGAGATGCTGAGACTGGATGAGGAGAAGGGCGATATCATCGACTGGGATTTCCTGGACAAGTATACGGTCGGCTTTGATGCAGACCACAAGCCTGCGGATCTGAAGGAGGATGTCAACTTCCGTGACTATCTGGAAGGCAAGTATGATGACGTTCCGAAGACGGCAGAATGGGCTTCCAACATCTGCGGTGCCCCGGTCGAGAAGATCACCTACCTGGCAGAAGTCCTCGGAAAGAACAACAATGTCTGGCTGCAGCACAACTACGGCGCAGCCCGCAACAATGGCGCAGAGAACCTGCCTCAGGTCGTCATGACCGCAGCCCTGATGGGCGGACACGTCGGCAAGCCCGGCAACTGCACCAGCAGAAGCTATCACGCCAACTCCGGCAACTGCGGCGGAAGCCTTGTCAAGGCCGGCGGCTCCGGGCTTAGCACCGGTCTTTCGAATGAGATTCCGCTGATCATCCCCGGCCCTCAGGTCTGGGAGGCATGCTTCACCGGAAAGTTCCATTCCTGCGGAGACTTCTACTATCAGGGCCTGGAACCGGGTCAGGATTATGAGGTCGACATCCACTGCATCATCCACGATGAGAATGCATACCTGCAGACCGGTCCGAACATGAAGCGCGGCATCGAGGCACACCGCAAGATGGATTTCGTCATGTCCAAGGCACAGTTCCTGACGACTCAGGCGAAATATTCCGATATCGTCCTGCCGGTCACGACCGAGTGGGAGACCCCTGGCGGAGTGACGGCCACCAACCGTGAGTTCCTGTTCTGCTATTCTCAGGTCACAGAGCCTCTCTTTGAGGCGAAGACCGACCAGGAGATCAACTCCCTGATCATGGATGCGCTGGGAATCGATTCCTCCGAGATCTACAAGATCAGCAAGAAGCAGCAGTTCTTCAACCAGATCGCAGGATCTACCGTGATAGCGGACAACGGCACCGATTTCGAGCCGCTGGTTACGATCACGCAGGAAGACATCGATGCCTGGGGCGTCGAGGGAACTCCTCAGGAGGGACGCATCGGCCTTCAGGAGTTCATCGACAACGGCGGATATCAGGTAGAGCGTTCCGAGGATGACAGCTACGGCTACATCCACTACGCAAGCTTTATCGAGGATCCGGAAGCTAACCCGCTGCAGACTCCTTCCGGCAAGTTTGAGATTACCTGCCAGGCTAAGGCCGACCTGCTGAATTCCATCGGCTTCTTCGAGACCGATATCAAGCCTTATCCGCACTACATCGTCCCGATGGTCGGCTATGAGACCACCTTCGTGGATGGTGAGATTGGCGGGGAGAAGGGCGAGTATCCGTACCTGCTGTTCAACCCTCATTATCTCAGACGCTCGCACTCCGTCTTCAATAACTGCCCTTGGCTGCGCGAAGCATGGCCGAACCCGGTGTTCCTGAACGCCAGCGACGCAGAGGAGAAGGGTATTGTGAACGGAGATACCGTCCGCATCTGGACCCGCTTCGGTGAAATTCTCCGCAAGGCCTGCGTCATGGAGAACATGATGCCCGGACAGGTTGGCATTCCTCATGGTGCATGGTCGAATGTCGACGAGGAGACCGGCATTGATATGGGCGGTGCAGACAACTACCTGACCGGTACCCTGATTTCCGCGATGGGTGTTACCGGCTACAACAACAATAACTGCAATTTCGAGAAATACGACGGCGAGCCTTTGGAAGACGACTGCTATGTTGACTCCCGCATTATCGACCTGGATTAAGGAAAGGGGTGCGAAGAAATGTCATTAGGATTTTACTTTGATATGACCCGCTGCATCGGCTGCCGGGCCTGTCAGATCGCCTGCAAGGATAAGAACCGTCTGGAGGTTGGCGTCATTCTGAGAAATGCCAAGACTTATCAGACCGGCAAGTTCCCGGATGTAGGTCTGTTCAACTATTCCGCAAGCTGCAATCACTGCGAGAACCCTGCCTGCGTCGCAAACTGCGCCACGGGTGCCCTGTACAAGGCCGAGGATGGAACCGTTATCCTCGACGAGGCTCTCTGCGATGGCTGCCAGCTGTGCGCACAGGCCTGCCCGTACCATGTACCTCAGTATGACGAGGTGGCCATGGTCATGAAGAAGTGCGACGCCTGCGCATACCTGCGCGCGAAGGGTGAGAACCCGGCCTGCGTGGATGCCTGCCCGATGCGTGCGCTGGATTTCGGAGAGAAAGAGGAGCTGATCGCCAAGTACGGCGAGGGCCTTGTGTCCGACATCTCCATCCTTCCGGATTCCGACATCACCGGCTCCAATACTCTGATCAAGGCAAAGCCCAACGCGATCGATATGGAGTGCACAGAGGTTCCGTGGTAAAAAGCGGGAAGAGACACCTGGCAATCAGGAATTCCTGAAACCATGAGCCCGTAATCAGTGAGGCTGCCGCTTCTTCGCGGCAGCCCTTTTTTCTACATGCGCACGGCCTTCTTTTTGGGATCGGGAAAAGGAAAAGTGAGTGGTCCGGACTGGGGAACCATGGTAGAATAGGACTGCAGTAAAGAAAGCTCCGAAAGCCGTTTGGGAAGGGAATTCCGGATCAGGCGGAGGAAAGCCGAAAGAGGTTTCAAGACGATGAGAACAAGAGAAGAAGCGTTGGCTTTTGGGTTATCTTTTCCGGATACCTATAAAGAAGCTCCTTTCCACGACCAGAACTGGCAGCTGGTGAGAGTGAAAGGAAGCCGGAAGGCCTTTTTGTGGACTTACGAAAGAGATGGATTTGTCAATCTGAATGTGAAGGTGAGACCGGAATGGCGGGATTTTTGGCGAAAGCTCTACCCGTCGGTGGTTCCGGGATGGCATCAGAATAAGGACAGCTGGAATACCGTGATCCTGGATGGGACGATCCCGGAGGAGGATATCCGAAGGATGATCGCAGAGAGCTATGAGCTGGTGACGGACAGCCCGAGCAAGCGGATTTATGCGGCGGTCCGGATGATCCCGAAGGGCCATGTCGCGACCTACGGGCAGATCGCTGAGCTTGCCGGGGATAAAAAGATGGCAAGGGCCGTGGGAAACGCGCTTCATAAAAACCCCGATCCGCAAGGGACGCCATGTTTTCGGGTGGTGAATTCCCAGGGGAAGCTCTCCGGGGAGTTCGCCTTCGGCGGAGCCGGTGCGCAGGCCGAGCTCCTCATGGCGGATGGGATCGAGGTTGTGGATGGAAAAGTGGATCTGGGACGATTTGGGATCACGGTCGTGGACGGAAAAGTGGCCCCGGACCAGTCCCCTTCTGCTATTTAAAGAAGCGGAGAAATCAGTCTCAGCATCAGCTGCAGGATCCTGAGGGACGCATTCCGGCCGGTCGTGTACTGCTCCGTGACCTCCGTGCTCTGGGCCATGATGTCCTCAAAGTCCTCGCGGGTGTCGGTCACGGCCTTGCAGTTCATGTACAGGCAGGCGTTTTCAAAGTGATGGTACAGGCTGCGGTAGTCCAGATTCATGGTACCGCAGATGGCCGCCTTATCGTCCGTCACGCACATTTTGCAGTGGCAGAAGCCGGGCGTCCATTCGTAGATCCGGACGCCGTCGCGAGCCAGGGCATTGTAGTAGCTTCTGGTGCAGGAGAAAACGAGTTTTTTGTCCGGGATGCCGGGGGTGATGACACGGACATCCACGCCGCGTCTCGCCGCCAGGCTCAGTGCGCTGATGGTTTCGTCCGTCAGGATCAGATAGGGCGTCACGAACCAGCAGTAGTCTACCGCTTTGTTGGCCATGCTCATGTAGACATCTTCGCCGATATACACGTCATCCAGAGGGCTGTCAGCATACGGCTGTACAAAGGCGCCGGACTCCGCTTTCGTGTATTCAAACTCCGGCAGATACGGATCGATGTCGGCATCGTCCTTGTCGCCATCCTTGACAGCGTTCCAGTTTTCCAGGAAGGTGATGGTAAGGCTTCGGACGGCGGGACCGGTGATCTTGACGCCGGTGTCCTTCCACAGGCCGTAGGGATGGGTGAGGTTGAAATATTCGTTCGCGAGATTGTAGCCGCCGGTAAAGCCGACGCGGCCGTCGATGACTGTGATTTTCCGGTGGTCGCGGTTGTTCAGGAACACGTTAAGTCCGGGGGCGAAGGGGTTGAAAACACGGCACTTGATGCCGGCAGACTCCAGCCGGGTGATGAAATCCTTGTTGATGAAGCCAATCGACCCCATGTCGTCATAAAATACACGCACTTCCACACCGGCGCGGACACGCTCTTCCAGGATCTCCTGGATGCTGTGCCATGACTCGGCATCCTCGATCGCATGGTATTCCATGAAGATGAAATGCTGTGCTTTTTTCATCTCCTCCTTCTGCGCGGCCAGTCCGTCGGAGGCGTCTTTGTAATAGACGATATCGGTATTGGCGTAGACCGGGTATTTCGCATTTTTCACGATGTACTCCGAAATGCCGGCGAGCTGCGGATCGTATTCGCGAAGCTTCTCCGACGCCTCCTCGGCATCGCTGCCGTAGGATCCCTCGAAAAGCCTGGGTAGGATCACGCTGTCAATATCCTCGTAGCGCTTGCGCATTTTGTGCGGCTTGGCATTGAGGCCGACGATCAGGTAGATGCCCAGACCGACGATCGGAGCGGACATGATCAGGATGATCCAGGAGAGGCGGATGCCGGCCGTTTTATGCATGCTGTAGATACCGAGCACAGCGAGCACGGCGATGATACGGGTTGCGATGTTGATCCAGACAGCATGCTCATTCAGGCTTGTGAAAAGTAGAATCAGAAAAGTCGCTTCCAGGACAAGGACAAGGACAGAAAGTATCATTCTGCGGACTCCGTTCTGGACGGCGGCTTTTTGTTCGAGCGTCGATGTGTTCATATGATTTCCTCCGGTTTCCTTCGTTGCGCGAAAGCTGCGCTGTTAACTGAGAATAACTTCTTTCGTTATCATACTAAATCAGGGCGATTTTGCAACAAAAAAGGCTGGCGGTCGAAACCGTCAGCCTCCTGACTCACTCACTTAGAACTTCTGTACCCAGTCCTCGGAAACAGCTTCCGGAGAAGGTGTGATCAGAAGGGAAGGACCGGTGATGTCGGAAATCGGCAGGCACTCCAGGTCGCAGACAGCGTCCGGATATTTTGCCATCAGATCCTCGAGCTCACCAAACTCCAGTGCGCGCATGCCGCAGGCATCGACGCAGACAGGGTTCATGCCCTTGGAGGTGAGAGTGTAGCAGCCATCGCACTTGGCAGCGACGGTCTTGCCTTCCTTCTCGATCAGGATCGGCTCCTGATAAGGGCAAGCCTCGGTGCAGGTGCCGCAGCCAATGCAGAGCTCATCATCGTGGAGAACCAGGCCGGTCTCCTCGTCCTTGTACATGGCGCCGGACGCGCAGGCTGCCACGCAGGCAGGGTTCGCGCAGTGGTTGCAGGCTATGGAAAGCGGATAGAACCAAGGGTTCGGGAACTTGCCGCCTTCGAAGGTATCGACTTTACGGAAAATCTCGCCGGGATTCATCAGATCATTACGGTCGCGGCAAGCGATCTGGCAGGCATGGCAGCCTACACAGATAGGCATATTGAAGTAAAATGCTTTCTGTCCCATATTGTAATCCTCCTTTCCTTCTATTACATCTCATCCGGGAAGATGATTCTCTTCTCCCACATGCAGTCGGGAAGGATATCCTGATCTTCATACTTCGAAATGAGGCAGTTGTTGGAGTTGAAACCGGTATGGCCCTGACCGGTCGGAACCGGGCTGGACAGGGTGTTGGTAGCACCGGCGATATCGACGCCGTCAGCATTGAGCTGTGCCCATGCACCCTCGCCAAGGGAGATGACACCAGGGTTGATACGCTCGGTGACGTATGCAGGACGTGCAACCTTGCCGTAAGGGCTCTCCAGAAGGACGTAGTCGCCGGTCTTGATGTCAAGGCCTGCCGCATCATCCGCGTTGATCCACAGCTCCTGAGGGAAGGCTTCACGCAGCCAGGTCAGGTTGTCGAATACGTGGTGAGAACGTCTCTGATAGTGATGCGTTACCAGCTGGAACGGGCGGCCGTTTGCGATACCATCCTCGTAACCCTCGGTGATGTGAGGATAGATCGGCAGCGGGTCCTTGGAGGAGAAGCCGACCCACTCGATGTAGTCGGACATTGCCTGGCTGTGGATCTCGAACTTGCCGGAAGGAGTATCGACCGGATTGGCCTCCGGATCGTCGATGAATGCCTTGAACGGATAGTTCGGGAAATCCTGCGGATTCGGAACCTGGAAGATACCCTTCTCCTCGAACTCGGTCAGGGTGATCAGACCTTCCTGCGGCTCCAGAACGATCTCGTGGCCGGCCTTCTCAGCATAGCGTGCGATATCATCTTCGGTGATGGTAAGGAGAGTCTTTTTCTCGCCATCGGTGTCGGTGTACTTGCAGCCTGCGAGCTTGTTGACCAGCTGCTGCCACTCGTCGATATCTACGATATCGTCAGCGGTGTACGGGAAGTCATCCGGATACAGCTCGTGCATCTTGTCTGCGATGCCTCTTGCGATCTCCTGGTCGCTCTTTGCCTCGTACAGAGGATCGGTGACATGCTGTGCATAGATCAGGATCTCACGGTTGCCGCTTGCCAGAGTACCGGGGCGCTCCCACTCAGTGGTGCAAGGCAGAACGATATCGGAATACTTGGCGGAGGTGTTCAGGACGTAGTTGACGCAGAGTGCGAAATCGACCTTCTTGTAAGCCTTGATACCCTGGGTCATAGCCTGACGCTGGTTCAGAGCACCACCGGAAGCCTGATAAATCATGTGGATGTCGACCGGATACTTGATGACCTCGCCGGTCTCCAGATCCTTGTGCATGGTGTGGGAGCCGTCCAGGACAGCGTTCCACATCTCACCATTGTTCATGGCGTAGGTCTTCTGCGGGAACGGGTTGGCAGGCATGTTGCTCTTGGAGCCGGCACCGCCGCCGGAAACCAGACCAGGACCGCCGTTGGAAGCGGAGTTGTGCATACAGCCGGCGATGGAAGCGCCATCACGGCCGAGCTGACCGCAGACCATACCCAGGACGCAAAGAGCGTGAGGGAAGCACTCGCCGTCGTTGATACGGGCCGGTGCGCCTGCTGCGTAGATGGAAGCCGGCTTGGTGGTAGCATACTTCACAGCCAGCTCCTTGATGGTGTCAGCCGGAACGCCGCAGATCTCGGAAGCCCACTCAGGAGTCTTCGGACCTTCCTCGGCGAATTTGCCCTCGCCCATGACATAGTCATAGAAGTTGTCGTCGGGATCGATCTCTCTCGGCTGATAGGTGAACGGCTCACGCTCCAGCGGATTGTAGGTCCATGCCTCGCGGTCTGCGGACGGCATATGATCGCGGTCGAAACCGACGCAGTACTTGTCCAGATACTCCTTATCGTGGAGATCGTTTGCGATGATGTGCTGGATCATACCTAGGATCATAGCGGTATCGGTAGCAGGACGGATCGGGATCCACTGAGCCTCCAGAGGACGGATGGACTCGGTGTAGCGAGGGTCGATGACGACGAACTCGGTGCCGGCCTTGTGAGCCTGCATGTAGTTGTACTCAGGCAGACCTGCGGAGGAAACTGCCGGGTTTGCACCCCAGAGGATGACGAGCTTCTGCGTACGAAGCGTGAAACGGTCAGGGCAGTTGTTGCTGTAGCCGCCGTTACCGGTTACGAACTTGTAGGCATCCGGCCATGCGCCCCAGGAAACCTGGCCCCAGCGAGGGGTAAAGCCGCCCAGACCCTGAAGGACCTTAGGGAACTGGGAACCGCCAAGGACGAAGCAGGTCTCCGGACCGTACTCGTCGTACAGCTTCTTGGTGGTCTCGGCAACGAGCGTAAAGGCCTCATCCCAGGAGATGCGCTCCCACTCATCCTCACCGCGGAGATCGCCGTTCGGATTCTCGAGGCTCCAGTTTTTACGCTTCATAGGGTATTTCAGACGATCTGCGCCGAAGACCTGTGTTCTCTGGGAACGACCTCTCTGGCAGGCTCTCTGCTGAGGGAAGTCCGGAGTATCTTCGTGATTGTCGTCTGTCTTCTGGCGAAGGACAATACCATCCTTTACCAGAGCCTTGTTCAGGCAGCGGCCGCCGCAGTTGTGCCAGCAGGCTGCGGAGATCCACTCGCCGCCTTCCTCGCGGTCGATGATCTCGGCATGCTCCACCATAGCCTCTTCACCTTCTGCGCAGACCTTGAGCTGACTGCTCTTTCCAAAGCCAGCCATGTGCAGCCCTGCAAGTGCGGCAGAAGTTGCGGCTGTGCTCTTCAGGAAATCCCGGCGGCTGAATTCTTTGCGCAGAATTCCGTTCATCAATTTTGCCATAATACCTCCTTCTGAGATGAAAATAAAAAAGGAATCGAACCACCATGCCGGACGGCAAACACCCGGCACAATCACGTTCGATCCCTTCGCCAAATAGGGGCAAGCAGCGCAGTTACCCACACTACTCATCGGCTGTGCCTGCCAAGATGGCCCGACACAGCTCGGAACCTTAAGATGCTGTAAGAAGTATAATACATCGAACAATAATTAGTCAAAGCTAATTATGGTGACAATGGGGACGGGGTGACAATGGGGACGGTTCTCGGTGTCACCTCACAAGGTGACACCGAGAACCGTCCCCCCTGTCATCGAACCGTCCCCATTGTCACCTTGCGCATAGATCAGGTCGACGTCCGTGAGGGTGACGACACTGTCGGTGTTCGTGCAGTAAATCATGGCGCCGCTTTCCGTGGTCAGGCTGCCGCCTGTCATGGTGAAAGAGCTGGTGCCGACGCTTGCATC